>PMJC01000144.1 GCA_003157235.1 Methanosarcina sp. | reverse complement strand
TCAATATGAAAGTAGCTTAAAAATCAATCTAATTTTGAATGAATAATAGTAAGCAAATGAATTGTACAGATATGTACGTCTGTGGAATGTTGGATTAATAATTTTCCCAAATAACAGGCCAGAGTTTACATGCAGCAAAAAAATGAAAAATTCCGGGATTCGGTACAGAATAAACAAAAAAGAAACAAACCGAAAGGAAAAATATATAATAAGCCGGAAAAAAAAGATTTTCATAAAAATGAAAACCGTACTGCAGATAAATTTCGAGGTTTTAGTGAAAAGGATTCTATCAGAAAGAGCTCTAGCTCTAAAAAAAATCTGAATTCGAATTTACCGAAAAAACAAAATTTCCAACGTTTCGAGTATGAAGATAACTACATTTTCTGGTGTAGAGAATGCAACCTGCCTTTGATTGGGAAAGAGTGCGGAAGATGTGGAAACAATGGAGACATTAGCTTTCTCTCCCAGCCTGCAGATGTCCGTTTCTGTTCACTTTATGAGCGAGAAATTATCAACAGGCAGCTTTTCTCAACTTTTGGTTGCAATCCTATTGGAGACAGGTTAATACTTCTTAATAAAATATCTGGTGAAGATAAAACGGATGAAGTGCTCGTTGATGGCTTCATTTTTGGAATTCTCCGTTTTGAGATTCCCAAAGAGAGCTACAGTTTCGAACCTTCCCTTCAGGGAGCAAAAATTCTCCTGATGTACGCTGAAAGCAAGAAAGTTGAACTCAAGAAAAATAACAGGCATTTTAATGGGAAAAAAGTTGCAACAGAGCTTGTTGAATCCTTTATGGACACTATAAATAAGGGAGATTTCGTCCTTGTGACTGCAGGCAACTTGACAGGATATGGAGTTTCTTATATTAACGGGGAAGATTTTTCAAAGTTGAAAAATCTGGCTGGAAATGAAGTTCACACTGAATCTACATCCTCAATAGAAGCCGGAGCAAACGTTCTCAGGATCAGAAGAATTGATAGTAGTAGGACATCCCTTCATCCAGAAACTCCGGACCTCAGTGCATGCATAGAGGCAAATAAAAAGCATCTGAAGGCTCTTGGCAAGAACGCAATCAATACAATTCGTGGGATTGTTGCCAGAAACGAAAACATCAGCCTTCCTGTATATGTCTCCTTCAGCGGTGGAAAAGACAGCCTTGTAAGTATGGATCTGGCCCGAGTTTCCCTCAAACAGAGGGAACTCAAGGCTTTCTTTCTTAATACCGGAATCGAGTTTCCTGAAACTGTCGAATTTGTTCGAATTTCTTGCCAGAAGATGGGAATTCCACTTGAAGAAATTAATGCAGGCTCTGCTTTCTGGGACCAGATTGGGAAATTCGGGCCTCCTGCTAAAGATTTCCGATGGTGCTGCAAAGTATGTAAATTGGCACCTGCAGGGACCCTGGATGTAGGGAAAGGTATAAGTCCTTTTCCTGATCGAAGAGTAGATAATGACGTGGCTTATCTGACAATCGATGGTAAGAGGAAACATGAATCTTTTTCAAGAGCAAGGGTTATGGCTAGTGAGACAAATCCTTTTGTACCTTCCCAGCTCAATATTTTCCCCATAAGAAACTGGAAAGCGCTTGAAGTATGGCTCTATATTTACTGGAGAGAACTCTCATACAATCCTCTCTATGATCTTGGTTTTGAAAGAATAGGATGCTGGCTTTGCCCGTCTGCCCTTGCTGCCGAATACTCCAGAGTAAAAGAGCTACACCCTGAAATGCATGAAAAATGGAATTCGTATTTGNNTTCTGGCGCTGGAAGGAGTTGCCTCCGAAAATACGCAGACTAGCAGAAGAGCATGGGATTTTTACTCTTGCTAAAGAAAATTTCAAAAATTTTGAAATTGAAGTCGTGGGAGGAATTTCTCCCTGCAGGTCTGGAGGTTTCTCAATAGAAGCAGGAATAAAAGGTATTAGGGAAAAAGAAATTGCAAATTACATAAATGTACTTGGAAATACAGTTTATGTGAAAGAAATGGGTATTCTGCTTGTCAAAACTAGTATCGGGACTGTAAAGTTTTTTTCAAGTGGAAATCTGTTTGTAAGTTCTGAAACAAAAGAAAAAGCTATTAGCCTTTTTAAGAATGTCACAAAGCAATTGATAAGATTTACTCACTGCACAGGCTGCGGAATTTGTATAAAAGCATGCCCAATCGAGGCAATTTTTTTAAATGAACGAAGATTATATGTAAGTGAAAAGTGCATTAGATGCGGAAAATGCGCAGAATCCTGCATAGTGATAAAATATTTTGATAAGTTTGTACCTGACATATATCAAAAATTAAAAATTTGAATTATCAAAGTTTGAATTTGCTCATTTCTTCAATTTTCGTCCCTATAGTATTCATTGTGGATAGAAATTGTTAAAATACTTAGCTAGATCTCCGGGTTATGGGACTTTTTAATTCGCTACTTTCAGCTCAGGCATGAAAATGCGGCGATTTTCTTTTTAGTTTCTCTCTTTGTTATTTATGGTACTCCTGAATTAATCCTAAGGTTCTAGCTTTGTCTCATGAGTTCTAGTATTCATCCTCACTCTACTAATACTTGTTTTTCTTATAGGAGCTTTTGTTAGAGAATTACAGGTTTTTTGGAGCTCGTATCTTTCTAAGATCTCTGACTACAGTTTAAAGGTTTTATCAGGAATACATCCATCCTGAACTTTAGAGTCTGACTCAGAATTCAAGAATCTGAGAAACTCTTGTAAGGCTGAATCAGATAATTAATTTCCAGAAATCAAAAAAATTAACTGAACAATTCAGAAAATTGAGAAAAGCTCTGAGGATAAAATAAGATATACCAGTCGAAAGGGATTACTTTATATTGTTACAGGATGTTAAAATTCTCGTATATCGTTTTATTTATTTAATCAAGATCTACTGACAGATGCAGATAGCAGACTATTATAAAATAATTCAATTAATTCGATTCGGAATCAAGGTTAATTCAAAAGCTTATTCCAGCTTTTCATAGAACACGGTGATAGAATGCAGTTATTGTTAATTCATTCTAATTATATCGAATACGAAATCAAAAAACAAACTACAGTTGCTGAAAAAATTGAAGAGTCCTTAAAGTCTGGTAGGCTTGAAGAAGCACTTACGGCTTTTACAGCTGTGGAAAGTATAGATGAAGTAAATCCTCAGGAATCTATAGATAAAGCTGTTTTCGAAATCGAGAAGGTGGCAGCCCAGGTCAAAACCAATCGCATAATGCTCTATCCTTATGCACACTTAAGTTCTGATCTTTCCTCACCGAAAATCGCCGTGCAGGTATTAAAAGGAATAGAAGCGTCTCTCTTAGGTAAATATGAGGTAAAGCGTGCTCCTTTTGGATGGTATAAAGCCTTTACTGTAAGCTGTAAAGGGCATCCTCTTTCTGAACTTTCCAGAAGCATTCGGCCTGAAGGAGTGGCAAAGGCAGCAAGTAAAGCTGAAGCAGCCGGAGAAACAGATGAAGTTGTTTCCGAGGCACTGAAAGCTGAAAGTACTGCTAAATCTTACTGGTGTATTCTGACTCCTGATGGAAAACGTCATGAAGTTGAGAGTTTTGACCTGACTCCTTATCCTAAACTTCAGCAGTTCGTAAACTATGAAATTTCCAAGAGCAGAGCTGTTGAGAGGGCTCCTCCACATGTAGAGCTTATGCGGAGGCTTGAACTTGCGGATTATGAGCCAGGGTCAGATTCTGGAAACATGCGCTTTTACCCAAAAGGGAGGCTTATAAAATCCCTTCTTGAAAATTACGTACTTGATGTAGCAACAGAATTCGGGGCAATGGAAGTTGAAACTCCCCTCATGTACGACATGAACCATCCTACTCTGAAGAAATATCTAGATAGATTCCCTGCAAGGCAGTATTCGATCGAGTCTGATAAACGGCAAATGTTCCTACGTTTTGCAGCCTGTTTTGGGCAATTCTTGATGAACCATGACATGACTATTTCTTATAAGAATCTGCCTCTGAAGATGATAGAAATGACCCGCTATAGTTTTAGGAAGGAACAGCGAGGAGAACTTGTGGGTTTGAGAAGACTTCGTGCTTTTACCATGCCTGATATGCACACACTCTGTGAAGATATGACCCAGGCTGTGGATCAGTTTAAGAAGCAATATGATTTATGCATCAGTGTGCTTGAAAATATGGGAATTTATGTTAGTGATTATGAGGTTGCCATCCGTTTTACCAAGGACTTTTATGAATCGAATAAAGAGCTGGTAGTCAGCATGGCAAAAACCGTTGACAAGCCCGTGCTTATTGAAATGTGGGATACCCGATTCTTCTATTTCGTACTTAAGTTTGAGTTTAATTTTATAGATGCTTTGGCCAAGGCAAGTGCCCTTTCTACTGTTCAAATAGACGTGGAAAACGCTGAAAGGTATGACATTTCTTATGTGAACACTGAGGGTAAATTGGTAAATCCGTCAGTTCTTCACTGCTCGCCGAGCGGGGCAATTGAACGGTGTATTTATGCTCTTCTTGAAAAGGCTGCAATGGAAGCTGAAGAAGGAAAGATTCCCATGCTGCCCTTATGGCTTTCTCCAACTCAGGTTCGTATTGTGCCGATTTCGGAAAAACACCTCGCTTATGCCGAGGAAGTTTCGAAGAAGCTTGACTGCAGGGTTGATATCGACGACCGCGACCTCTCGATAGGAAAGAAGGTCAGAGAGGCCGGCAGGGAATGGATACCTTTTGTAGTGGTTATTGGAGATAAAGAAGTGGAAGACGGCACCATTAACGTAACCATCCGGGCCGAATCCGAGGAGAATAAGCCTAAAAAAGTGCAAATAACTCCGGAAGAACTCAACCTGAAGATCAGAGCCGAAATAGCAGGTAAACCTTACAGGAAACTGCCCCTTGCCAAATATATTTCTGCAAGGCCGAAGTTTATCTAAGCTTTGTTATTCCTCTAAGCTTCTTAATTAGTCCTCTGAGGTGGTAAAGGGAAGAATCCCTGTTTGCCCCTTCCATTTGACTTTTTTGGCATAAAATATAT
>PMJC01000367.1 GCA_003157235.1 Methanosarcina sp. | reverse complement strand
GAAACTTTGGAAATGGAAACTTAGGAAATGGAAATATAGGAGCTGGGAATGTCGGAGCTGGAAACATTGGAGCTGGGAATGTTGGATATGGAAACACTGGAGCTGGAAACATAGGAGCTTTTAACATTGGAGCTAGAAACCTAGGAGCTGGAAGAGTTGGATATGGAAACTTCGAACAAGGATGTAGTGGGTGCAATGAAAATTTTATACCTAAGAGCCACAGGCACTTAACAACCAAGGGTCACAAACACAAATCAAAAGTTAGCGGCCACAAATCAAAAGGAAGTGGGCATAAAACAAAAGGTCATAGTCAAGACAGACATTAAGAAGATTGTAATGTAAGAAGATTTATTTGCAAAATTGCATTTTAAGAATCCTTTTAAATATCGAGCTTATCACAATAGCTATTTTGCGCTAGTCCTATTCATCTAGCCCACATTCCGCAGATGTGCACAAGAATGCAAGAAATTTTCCAATATGCTAGTAGGTCGGAAATTAATCCAGTTTTCAATGAACAACAATGTGTAAAATGGGTAAATAATTCTACTTCTGTGTACATCTGTAGAATGTCTGTTTAAGCACAATTTAAGTATTGATTTGGGATTATAAATTTTGAAAATAACTTTTTTAATTTAAACAGCGCAAATTATTGTTTTTCAAAATTATCAGATTGAAATTTTTTAAAATTATATCTTTTATATAATCTGATAATGGAAACTGAATATTGCAAAAAAACGCATAAATAACATTATTTTATTTATAGTATAGATTTTTTTTACTAAAACGGATAACGATTCTTATGTCTCGATTTGACCCATTTCTCATATCAAAGGCACTCTGGCAGATTGGAGTCCAAAAGCGTCCTTTTGTCCTTTCGCACGCTTTAAATGCCCACTGCAATATGAGCTGTAGTTTTTGTGAGCACTGGAAAAAAGTAGGGGATGAACCTACAATGGAGGAGGTTTTTAGGCTCTTAGATAATGCAAAAGAATTTGGGATAGGGGTTTATAATGCCTGGACTATAGAACCTCTTCTCCGAAAAGACCTGCCCAAAATTATGGCTCACGTCAAAAAGCTTGGAATGATAACTTCAATGATCACAAACGGAAAGCTGCTCTATGAAAGAGCTGAAGAGCTTGGAGATGTGGATTATCTTTCTGTTTCCGTGGATGGAATAAAGAATTATAAAGAAATCCGGCAGATGGATTTCGAAACATTGATAAAGGGGATAAAAAAAGCCATTCAGTTTAGAAAACTCCAGAATCAGAAAAATCCTATCCTAATGAATTGCGTACTAATGGGGAAAAATCTTGAAGACATTGAAACTCTTATTTTTCTTGCAAAAGAGCTGGAACTAAAAGTTTCGTTTGAGCCTATACACAAGTTTCCAGGGATAAGTGAGGAAGTCTGGAAAGATATCGCAATTAGTGATATCAAAAAGTTTCGTAGCACAGTTGACCGTATAATAGAGCTGAAAGAACAAGATTATCCTATCATTAATTCCAAAACATACCTTCGAATGATCAGAGAAGGGAAAATGAACTATAAATGCAGAGCCAGTGGTTTTATTATGGATGTGACTCATGACTATACTCTTGAGACATGCCGCGTGCAAAACGAGCCTCTTGGAAATGTGATGTTGGATGGGCTTGAAAGTGTATGGAAAAACTCGAAAAAACGTAGAAGCGAAATTATACAAAATTGTAAAGGTTGCCTTTTTTTTGGATACGTGGAAAATAGCTTGATTCAGAGCCTCAATCCAGAAGTTTTGATGAATTATGAATGGATTTGAGGGATGGATCTTAGAGTATATAGTTTCGTCAGCAAATTTGCGGTTCAGTAGCCCGAATTTTGCTTTGTGAGCATGTAGCCAGTTTCACTTGCTTTGCTCGTTCAAGCGAGCTTAAAACAGATTTGAGTTTAAGTTGCGAATAAAAAAACCAAAAACTGGATTTTTCATAAAATGCGTCTTATAGTCATTTTTATGTCTATTAATCATGTTTCTAATAAATTTAAGAATTAAAGTGCATGACTAAACTGGTTCCACCTATCTTCTTTCAGTCTTCGATGTTCATAATCTCTATCATTTCACTGATTATTTTTATACGTTTATCAACGATAATGCCTCAGTTTCAACAATCTTCCTCTCTTGAATTTCTCGGATTTTATGCCAGATTTTATCTTCGTACGTCCCATCATTTGTAATCATATGCAGTATAATTTTGGTAATTTTCCTTTCTAGACTAATAAATTGCTTTTAGATATGCAATTGATTTTTTTCTTCCAATTTAAAAAAACTTTTTTCGTCTGCTATTTTTTTTCTTACTGCTGCCTGAGCAATCTGTGATAGAACAATGGTTTGATAATATGAATTTCATTTGGAATGAAACTTCATTTTTTCGTCAAAAGTATTTTCCGGCCTTCAAAAATTTCATATAAATTATCTCGGATTTGTCAGTTTTTAACCAAAAAGCCTAAAAATGAGGTTTTAATATGAAGTTTTTGTCCCATCTTGGCATTTTGCTATCAAATTATTTCACATAGTAAATATTTTCATCTTTATACTTGTAATCCATTAAATTAAATCTCAAAAATTTGATCAGACTTTGAAAAAATTAACAAGAAGGGGCAAACATAATCTGGATTTTTATTTTGATTTTTTTGATTTACTTTTAGGTTGTCCTTTCTAAGTTCTTCTTGTAGCTTAAAATAGGTCCATGAGAATATTAACAAATATGAAAATGCAGATTAACGGAAAAGACGTAGATTCTGTGAGTGGCGAGTCTTTTGATATTCTAAATCCAGCTACTGGTGAATTTATAGATCAAGTTCCTAGGGGCACTAGTGACGATGTGGCAGAAGCTGTTGAAGCTGCATCGTTAGCTTTTGACAGCTGGGCTTCCAGATCTTCTCAGCAGAGAGCTGGGGTTCTTTATAGGGCTGCAGAAATTGCAAGACAGACAAGAGATGAACTTGCTATTCTGCTTACTAAGGAACAGGGAAAACCTATTGCAGAAGCTAAAAATGAAATAGAAGGTTTTGCAAGCGTCCTTGAATATTATTGTGGCCTTGCCAATAGTCTTCGAGGGGATTTCATTCAGGTCCCTCAAAATGGATATGCTTTTACAGTAAAGAAAGCTCTGGGAGTCTGTGCCGCCATAATTCCTTGGAACATGCCAGCTCTAATTATGGCCTGGAAAGTCGGTCCTGCTATGATTTCTGGAAATACGCTTGTATTGAAACCTTCAAGCAACACCCCTCTTACAAACCTTACCCTTGCTTATATCCTCAGGGAAGCAGGTCTGCCTGCAGGTGTTCTTAATGTAATTACAGGTTCTGGAGAATTTGTGGGAGAACCTCTTGTTACCAACCATAAAGTAAAGAAAGTTTCTTTTACAGGTGATCAAGCTACCGGGAAACGTGTAGCTGAACTTGCGGTCAGTGAAATAAAAAGAGTAACCTTGGAGCTAGGAGGGAGCGATCCCATGGTTGTTTGTGACGATGCGGATATTGAAAACGCAGTTATTGGAGCCGTTAGAGGGAGATTTTACAATTGCGGTCAGATCTGTACTGCTGTAAAGAGGCTGTACGTTTTTGAATCCATAGCCGAAGAATTTATAAGAAAATTTGAAGCTGCTATCCAAAAATTAAGAATCGGAAATGGGATGTTTGAGAATGTCGATATGGGTCCTCTCAACAACCAAAAGCAATGGAAATATATTAAACGACTTGTAGCCGAGATTGAAGAAAATGATGAGGGTNNGAAGAAGTATTTGGTCCTGTGTTGCCTATAGTAAGAGTCAAGGACCTTGATGAGGCAATTGAAGAGGCAAATAATACTAGGTACGGCCTTGGGGCATCCATCTGGACAAAAAATTTAGATCGGGCTCTTTTAGGATGTGAGCAATTGAATGCAGGAATTATATGGATAAATCAACATTTTAAGGTAGCTCCGGAGGTGTCTTTTGGGGGAATTAAAAATAGTGGATTCGGAAGAGAGAACGGACCTTATGCTCTTTCTGAATACTTGGATTTAAAAACTATAATGATAAAAACTTGAATACAATGTACAAAAACAAAACTTTATCGAATGTTCACTTTTACGAACCACAATATATGTTATACATTATGATGAGCCAGTTGAGTTATGGCTCATCGATTCTTTTTTTAAAAAATCATTTCCATAAACTGTGGAGCTTAATTTTTATATTTTGGTAGAAGCTGCATGAATTCGGAAGCTTCCATAACAGGCACGCTATCAATTATACAGATATCTGACCATGGAAGGTTGAAAGCTCCATATGCCTCAGCAGTTTCTGCTTCGTAAAGGATATAATAACGATTTCCTGAAAGGTCAATCCACTGGTTAATGATATCGATCCCTTCTGGGACCTTCATTTTCTTAAAGTGTTCAAGAATCTTATCGCGGTTTGAAGGGTCCCAAGTACTAACATCCATGAATAACATCTTTTATCCCTCTCTATTTTACATGTTGTCCAATACACTTTCCCAGAAACTCGGCGGCTTTTTATAGCATCTGGGGTTCTTCTTGAAAGTTATCCTTAATAGGAAACTAATATGTTACATGTCATGAGATTTGACATGCAAACTCTCAAGACGCCGATTGAAGGTAGAAATTCAGATTTTTTAAATCTGCTTGTAGTTATATTATCTATCCTTGTCAAAATTGCAATTAATGACAAATTTGGAAAGACAGTTAGTAATGCAGAACTTAATACTGCATTTACAGACATTACATTATTATCCCTTAGACTATATAATAGTTCGTCTTAAGAGAATATATTGAGTCTAGTAGTCTTTCTTTCATAAAATAATATTGTAATGAAAACCCAAGAAAAAGCTTCTTCAGAAGAGCCAAAGTTATCTCAATTATCACTTCTTTTCAATGATTAAATTTGCAGATTCGATCCTGCTTTAACAGAGCCATTTATACTTCTCTTTGGGCATTCGGTTGAAGAGAACATTCATGTAAGGTAAAGCCACGAAAGCCTCACGGTAAACTACATAACCTTCCAAAAATGTTCTTACTCATATTATTACTAAGTATGCATTCATGCNNTTTTTTGCATTCAAAGAAATCTTTTCCGTTCTAGAGATCGGAAATTATGTAGATAATGTGTTTTTTATACTCAAAAGATATAAGATTAGTTTGTTCAATAACAGCTCCAAAAGACAGATCAGCTTTCATGCCCAACCATTATTTCCATCCCCAGAAGGCTCTTATTAGGATCTACTTGAGCACATGCTGTCCTATGATAATAGATATTTTTAGGATTTTTCGGATGTCTCCACGATTTCCCTTTGTGAGTTTATCCAGTACCCTAGGCTCAACAGTTAAAGTCACCGCATCACATGCTATAAAATATCCTTCGATAATTACTCCATGTACCTTATTGTCATCGATCACAATCTAATTTCTTACTCATTTTAGGCTTTTTAAAGATCGGTAATCAAAAATTAAAGTGGTAGAATCCTAATTGAGAGCTCTGAGAATTTCATCCGTTTTGCATACCATGCCGATTCTTTTGAATATGAAGTTCACTGCTGCATTGTGCTGTTCCTCAGATCTGGAGGCCATAGCGTCCTCAGCAAAAATCTGACGATAATCCGTACTCGTAGGCAAACCTTGCTGTACTCTCAACGCCAAAATCTGTTGCAATTCCACAGAGCACGATCGTATCAATCCCACGTCTATGTAGCTGGAGTTCGAGATCGGTTCCGTAAAATGCTCTCCATTGCTTTTTAGTGATAACGATATCCTTTGAAGTTGGAGCAATTTCAGGTACAAATTCTGACCAATCTGGAGAAGGGGTTGCAGGATGGGAGAATGATTCGTCGCTTTCGGGGTTGAGAATCGTTGCTTTTGTTATTACGACATGAACAAGGAATACTAACATCATGTTTTCTCTGAATGTGTTCACTAGTTTTGCAGCATTCTTTATAATATCTTTTGCAGAATAGGGCTTTGTCGTCTATGAGGTTATAACTTTCTGCAAATCTATTACCACAGGGCTGTTTTAGTTTTATCAATAACTAGTTCCTGCAGATCATCACCAATCAGCATTAGCATTCGGGTATATTTAATCACTATGGTGATAGATTATGTATCATTGATCAGAGAATGTAAGTTGGCTATGATTGAGTTCTGAAACACTTGAGATTGTTTTGAAAACATTTTATAATCCAAAATTTGATGAAAAGATACTCATACCGTAAAAGAAAAGTACTCCTCCCATTTTGAAGTACATGCTTCTGATGAATTACTGGAGATTATAAAAACATCCAATATGGTGTAGATTTCAACTTTTTGAGGTTTCTCTCCTTCAAATTTATACTTTTCTTTAAGTCGTCTAAGATACTATTAAAATTCCTTTAATGTCCCCATTCAGTCTACCTATATACAAACGTTTAACTGAGAGCTTGATAACTCATCGATAATTGATTCGGAGAGTCTACGAAGTGTAAATTCATTCAGGTTAAACACGAATAATGACATGTAGCAGTAAATTTGATCCTTAATACCGCTTTTTCGATTATTTATAAGAGTCTCACAATATTTTTTTATTTTATCAGTAAGTGATCGGTTATAAGTTCTGATTCCTATGTAGAGCAATGATTTAGTAAACAAACTACTTTCGTAACAAAGAAGAAATTAAAATAGTGCTGTTAACTTGTTCGTGATTTTTTTTCTCAAAATGAAATAATTAACCTATGTTAACATTTTTTGAATAAAAGATGGAATATAATTGGGTTTTGAAATAATATATATGTTTGAATGTATACGAGAAACCTGAACATAAGAGATGATTCATTCAAATAACTATTCAAAAAAGGGAATGATGTGAAAAAAACATGGTTATATTGAGGATACGTAATATTTGATGTAAGTAGTGTATGAAAGAAGATTTGAAAATTCTACTCAATAATGAATTTCGTTGCATAGCAACTACTGATCCTTATGAAATTTCAAAACAATGTTTAAAAAAAATTTATTTGGAGGATTTTAAAAAAATAACTTTCAAGTTAGATAACAGATTTTAAGAGCTAATTTGAGATCTCTAATATTTCTCGTTTTTTAGGAAAAAACTCAATGCTAAATTTATGGTAAACCCTGAAAATACTAAAACATAAGAACCATTGATATGTTATTTGATTTTAATAATTTTAATTCGGAAGAAACTTTTGTTCAGAAACTATTTTTTTATTTTTAATTTAAAATAACTGGGTTGTGATGTGTAATTATCCAGAGAATTAATAGGTCAAAAAATTGGCTTTTAAGGAAGTTTTCTAGAAAATCCGATAGAAACCGTAAAAATTTAATTCATGAATTCTTGAGTTTAGAAATTTTTTTATAATAGGAGTTATGCAATTGAAGTGTAAAAATCAAGTACAATTAGATGTTGAGATCTAAACTTAGATTTTAGAAATTAAAGGTTTAATGCCATTGATTTTTCAGTTTAACTGCATAAGTCCTATATTGTTTATCTCCAGACAGCCATTTAAATTTTGGCTAATTTCTATACAGTTCTTACTAAATTTGAGCAGCATTCAATTGCTTTGTCAGTCTTAAACGCAAAATTCCTCTCCAAGAGTAGTATCAATACACTCACGACATATCATTCTTGGAAGATCTTTCTTTAGCGTCACATGAGCTAGCGGATATCCTCCTTTCATTGGCAACTCCACCTGCTTGATATGTTCCATGCAGAGGCCTTTCCCACAGACAATGCAAATACCTACTGCTTCATTGACTTTATTCTCTTCTGAGCAATCATAGCATTTTAGCATTTTTGGTCACCTCAACAAACCTCATTAAATAGGCAGTTCTCTTTCAGGGATTCATGACAAGGTAGGCAGACAATTCTTTTGATATGCTCAAGGTCAGGCTTCAGCTCGATTGGATAATTTCCTTCCCACACAGGGATTTCCTCATGTATAAGGTGTTCCTTACAAACTCCTCGCCCACATACTATACAAATCCCAACAGCGTCCGTATCTTGTCCTTTTCTGGCGCATTCGTAGCATTTCATCGATTTTCCTCCACATCAGAAGAGTTGTTTCCTTCTTCGAACATCTCTACGTCTAAAAGTAATGTAAGTATAACTAAATAGAGCTTTGTGGATATTTTCCTTACTCCTTTATAAGAGTCATCTCTTCCCCACAAAAAGCAAAGATTCTACCTCCTACTTCCACTACAATAACCTCATTGCAAAAGATAAGCAACTGTATTATTCCCCTTTACCATATATAACAATAGCTAGCTCATCTCCCTTTCGTTGAATTTTATACTCTTATGCAGTTTATAATTAATTCTCCTGTTCCTTAATTTCATTTGTAGTTTTTATCAAATATAACTTAAGTACTTCAAGTATAAAATTAAGTACAAAGGCTTTGCAGTTAGAAATAAATTTTTCCCAATTCAATGTCTAACTTTAT
>PMJC01000188.1 GCA_003157235.1 Methanosarcina sp. | reverse complement strand
GGCAAGACGATTAAGGAAGTTTCCGACCAGCAGCATCTGGCAGATACAAAAATTGTGGGAATTTGGAGAAGCGGGACTCTCTCCTTTGGTCCAAAAGAGGGAGATCTAATCCTGGAAAACTCAGTCCTGCTGGCTATAGGAAGTCCAGAGGGACTTGCAAAGCTGAAGAAATTGACACACTGATCCGATAGCTTGATATACATTACAAATATCTTGATATACATTATAAAATTTATCAGTATAAATAAAAAAGTACAAGTTTGCACAACTGATCAATAATTAAATTTTAAGCGCATATTCTGAAGATTCGGGGTAAGAATGGAACTGAAAGGACATCATCTGGTTGTACTCGGCTATGGAGATGTTGGAAAAAGCATAGTAAACGTACTGTCTGGAGGACCATTCCGTTTCGTAGTTGTAGATTCTTACGAGAAAGTTTTTGAAAATGTTGAATTCGAGCATTTGATTGGTAATTGTCAGGATGAAGAGATACTTATTGCAGCTGGAGTAAAAACTGCTTCTTTTATTTTTGTGGCTCTTAATGACGACACAAATGTTATTTTTGCAACCCTTATCTCGAGGAGTCTGAATCCGGATGCCACTATTTTGGCAAGAGCGAATTCCGTAAAGTCAATAGATAAAATTTACAAGGCAGGAGCGGATTTTGTCGGTTCACTTTCTATAGTAGCCGGGCAGATGCTTGCCAAAATGACTGCAAATTGTATGGGAAAAAGTTGCAGCCTTGATGAGGATATAATGCTCTACGAGGGAATAGAAATCGAAAAGCATTACGTAGAAAAGGGCACTTTTCTTGAGAATAAATTAATTGAGGATCTCGATCTTGAAAGCAATATAGGGTGCACTATAATAGCCTTTGAAAGAGGAAAACTTATTATAACCACTGTTACCAGGCGAACAGTAATAAAAGCAGGAGATACTATCGCAGTTGTGGGAAGCAATAAACAGATTTCCGAGTTTAAGGAAAGATACCTTGATTAACTGTCTGCACTCCAAGAAACGGATTTAATTTTTAAAGGAAGAATTCATAACTCAAAACAGATATTATTTTAAGGAGTTTTTAGAAGAAATTTTCGAGATTCAGGTGTGATAATATGGAGAGTTTGTCTACAGGAATTAAAGGGTTGGATGTATTAATGGATGGGGGATATCCTAAAGGAAAGGGGATTCTTATAACAGGTCCTCCGGGTGCTGGGAAGACTATTCTTGGACTTCACTTTCTGCACAGGAGCTGCCAGGAAGGCAGGAGATGTATATTGATTCTAACGAGGGAGCTCACTGAAGACATCCTCAGCCAGGCCCGAAGCATCAAACTTGACCTCGAACCTTTTTTAGAGAGTGGACTGCTTAGTATAAGGAATGTCTTTGAGGACAAAATGAACAAAATTAAATTCGTTTCCAAGTTCGGTAAAGGACTCTGCTCTGTGGATGCAGACATAATAGAGTATCTCAGCGCAATGTCTTCGGAAGTTGATGTTGTGGTTATTGATACCATTGGGGTCCTGGCTATAAATTACGATATAAAAGAGTTTGCCGATGAATTTAGCTCGATAAGCATAATTCTCCTGAAAAACGAATGTACAAGCCTCTTTATTATGGACGAGGACTCTTATAACCTGACCCACCGACTTGCCGGCTATATGGCTTTCGGGCTAATACGGCTTATGTCACAGGAAAACTTTAGCTCTGGAAAGACAAAACAGTATATCTATATCGAAAAAATGAGGGAGAAGACTGTTCCAGTTAAGTACTCTCTCTTTGATATCACACCTGAAGGAATGAGAATTATTATAAGCATGAAGTAAACAACTTACCTACCTTTTTTGAACCATTTTATTTGAACTGAAGATTTATAGAATCTACCACTTTTAAGTCAAATTAATTTCAATTCTAGAAGAATGAAGCTTCAAACCTCAAAAAATTGGAAACAAAACTGACAAAGGTAAGGTAAAACAAGTGGAAAAAAGATCCCATTTCATTAATCATCGGTTAAAGAATATTCTCACCTGAAAACTGTCGATTTTATAGCTGAAATCAGCTTCAAATTTTGTCCAGATTAACTGAAATAAACAATTTGTTCCAACCATTGCTTGCAAACTTTAATAATTGTTGTGAAAATTTTGCAATTTATCAAAAGCTTTCACCCAACCTAAGCTAGTGAATATCATTCAACCTTTATCAGAAAGCTAAGTGAGAATATCATGCTACCTTAATAAGAAATTCACAGCATTCGTTTTTGTTTCCTATAGTTTTCCGGGCCTCAATATTAAAGTCAGAATCCACCTTCAAAGCTATGTTTGAAAAAATTTTTCGTGTAAGGGTGCATAAAATAGAGTTTTTACGGGCCTCTTCTCCTTTCCAGGGACACTCTGTTCCCTTGATTATCCAAGAATTTTCGGTTTCGCCCATGAAAGAGGTAAAATTACCACCTAACTGGTTCATTACCTCAGCACAGATTTCCCCTGCATAAGCGAAGTCCATTTCTCGATTTTCAAAATAGTACATATCAAGAAGCGTTTTTTCAACCATACCTGTTATCTGGTTTATAATGATCTTTTTTTCCTCATGGGAAATAGCCTGGAGTAAAGTCGGAATAATTGCTGTAAGTATACTTTGTATCCTATTTTTGATCTCTAGACGGTCACGATCAGCCACCAAACGGTCATGCATGGATTTTACTCGAAGCATAGATTTTACTCTGGTCTTGAGCTCCAGTCTGTTAATTGGTTTTATAAGGAAATCATCAGCTCCCGCTTCGATACCCTTTATCTTATCTTGAAGCTCCGAAAGGCCAGTTAACATTAAAACTTGAATGAACTGGGTCTCAGGATCATCCTTGATAATTTTGCAGATATCATATCCATTCATATCAGGCATAATAATATCCAGAAGGATCAAATCTGGTTTTTCTTCTTTTACTTTTTGGAGGGCTTCTTTCCCGTTTCGAGCAGTAATAACATCATAAGGTTCCAGTGAAAGGAAAGCTTCCACAAGCTCTATATTTTCTGGGATGTCATCGATGATAAGTACCTTTAGTTTGTTTCTTTTACTAAGCAAGACTTTCTCCCCCTGACTCATGAATTTTGATTCCTTCAGAAGTGATTTCAAAGACAGACATTTCGGGAGAAATAGGAGTGCTACGCATCTTAAGTATGTACATGTAACGCTCCATTATTCCAAGGTAAGAGTTTTCTTTTACCAATAAGTGGATGGACCCATAGACTGAATATTCAGCAAGCTGATGAGTCATATTGTGTACAGATTCATCCATTATTAGAAGAGCAGTACATCCTTTTTTTCTGACAATATAATTTAGCCCGTCAAATTGGTCTCTAAGTTTTTTTGTAGAAACCCTTAGAGCAAAGGTTCCGATGTTATCTACCACAAGACAATCGGTTCCTTCACGTATTGATCTAAACAAATTGGGAATTTCAAGATCCAGAATTTCAGGCCTAAATCCATATCTCGTCTGCTCTATAACTTCAGAGCGATCCTCAAAGATATTTTCTATAACTAATTGTCCATTCTCATAGTACGGTCTAAGGTCATGTCCTACAATTCTTGCCTGGTAGAGAATATCTTCAGGAGTTTCTTCAGTTGCAATTAACAAACATTTTTTGCCTTCAAGACAATTTTTGTGAATGAAATGGATACCGATGATTGTTTTCCCGCTCCCTGCAATGCCTGTGACAAGGGTTACTTTATTGACAGGATAACCCCCACTCAACTTCTTATCCAATTCTTCTATACCTGTAGAAACCCTTTCCATTTCAATAAACCCCCATCAATGTATTTTAGTCTTATTTACATACTACCAAACAAAAGCTAATATAGATAATTTCGAGAAACCCTAAATTTGTTTATACGTTCATAAAGAGTATATAAACGACCTATGAAAATCAGTGGTTTATTGAAATCCTCTATTGAATCCTTTGTCTGGAACAGTATTAATTTTGGTATGATAACTTGGATGTTTAACAACACCCCGGATCATAGAATAAATATGAAGTCTCTATGATTTCATTCAGATTGATCAAGCTATAGTAATTTTATATACTTTTTATTTATTTACCTGGTTTTTGATTTATTGAAGTCAATTGCTAGTGAATTAATGATAAATTATGGAGACCCCGACAAATATTAAAAAGTCTTTAATTAAATATTTGGCATAAGTCCCTGTGTATCTGACTAAGCCGCTACAGCTTTTACTAGCGCACATTACTTTTAACTATTATACTGTATTACTTCATATATATTTTTTATTCCGTGCTTTTAAATATCTGGTCAGGTCACAAGTTATTGAACAGGAACTCTGAATATCAATGAATTGTTTAAATACCATATGTGATCAGTTATTTTTCAGCAATTGCTAAAATACTTTGTAATCTTTTATTATCAAAATTAGATTTTGTTGTTTTGCTTGTGATTTATAATAGCTTTGACCAAAATTNNATTTCTTTTCTGAGATACTTTTTAAGATCTCCTGAGATTTTCGAAATTTATAATTAATTACACTATCAATTGACTTCAATAAATTAAAAACCAGGAAGAAAATCAAAGTTATGATGGAGTAACCTGCTGTAATCAACAGATATGTTCGCACCAGAGCTCTGGGTATGAAGACATTATTTAAAATCAAATATTTTCA
>PMJC01000177.1 GCA_003157235.1 Methanosarcina sp. | reverse complement strand
GCTTTCAGCAGGTGAATCACTTGAAGATTTTGTTGGACCCCTAGGAACTCCTGCTGATATAAGGAATCTCGATAATGTTATTCTTGTAGGGGGAGGAGTAGGTGTCGTTCCCATTTATCCCCTGGCAAAAGCTTATAAAAAGGCAGGCAACCGAGTAATTTCAATTATAGGAGCTCGGAATAAGGATCTTCTCATCCTTGAAGATCAAATGAGAAAAGTAAGTTCCAAACTATTTATTGCAACTGATGATGGATCAAAAGGACACCACGGATTTGTAACCGACATTATGAAAAAGATCCTTGACAGTGGCGAAAAGGTTGCAAGGGTTGTAATCATCGGCCCTCCAATCATGATGAAAGTAGGAGCTGATGTAGCTTCTCCATACGACGTTGAAATCCTGGTTAGCCTCAACTCTATTATGGTGGACGGAACAGGAATGTGCGGAGGCTGCAGGGTTACAATCGACGGAAAAACGAAATTTACTTGTGTTGACGGACCTGAATTCAACGCTCGGAAGGTTGACTTTGTAGAGCTCATCAACAGGCTTGCAACGTATCGCAGTGAAGAAAAAAATGCTGCAGAAAAGTATGAAGAGGAGTGTAGGTGTGGATTGCACTAAAAGAAGGAGATACAAAATGCAAGAAATAAATGAAGAAAAAACAGGAAATGCAAAAAAAGAAAGAACTCCTATGCCCGAACAACCTGCCAAAAAGCGCAGAAAGAACTTCAATGAAGTAACTCTCGGATACACAAAAGAAGATGCCCTTGCCGAAGCTTCCAGATGCCTCGCCTGCAAAGAGCCTAAGTGTGTCGAAGGGTGTCCTGTAAATGTGGATATCCCTGGATTTATCAAACTGATCTGCAAGAAAGATTTTGAAGGAGCAATTGAAAAAATTAAAGACACTAACGCCCTTCCTGCAATCTGCGGCCGTGTCTGCCCCCAGGAAACCCAGTGCGAAGCATTATGCGTACTCGGAAATAAAGGACAGCCTGTGGCAATCGGAAGGCTCGAACGTTTCTGCGCCGATTTTGAAAACAAGAAAGACTGGAAAGTTCTTGAGGTCACGAAATTCACCAAAAAAAGAGTAGCTATTGTCGGATCAGGGCCTGCAGGTCTTACTACAGCAGCAGATCTTGCAAAAATGGGGTACAGGGTTACAATTTTTGAGTCTCTTCATAAAGCTGGGGGGGTCCTGAGTTACGGCATACCGGAGTTCAGGCTGCCAAAAAAAATCGTGCAGCAGGAAATCGAATATATAAAGCAGCTTGGGGTTGAATTCAAGCCAAACTATATAATAGGTCGGATCAAGACCCTAGATGAACTCTGTGATGAATTTGATGCTGTTTTCTTGGGAACTGGAGCAGGTCTACCTAACTTTATGGGAATTCCGGGCGAAAACTTTAGTGGAATATATTCAGCAAATGAATTTTTGACCCGTATAAACCTCATGAAAGCCTATGATCCTGAATATGATACAAGGGTAAGACGCGGAAAGTNNTAGCAATGGATACCGCTCGCTCTGCTCTCCGACTAGGTGCAGACGAGGTAAGCATAGTCTATCGCCGCGGAGAAGAAGAGATGTCGGCGCGCAGGGAAGAAATCGCGCACGCTAAAGAAGAAGGCATTATATTCAGGCTTCTTACAAACCCTGTCCGCATCCTAGGCGATGAGAAGTTCAATGTCAAGGCAGTCGAATGTATCAAAATGAAACTGGGTGAACCTGATAAATCAGGCAGAAGAAGCTCTGTACCTGTGGAAAACTCGGAATTCAAAATCCCTGCAGACGTTGTAGTCATTGCCATAGGCACATCTCCTAACCCCATTATCTTTAAAGGCTCCGAAGGTCTTGAGCAAAACCAAAAGGGTACTATAGTTGCAGATGAAGAAACCGGAGCAACCTCT
Organism: Methanosarcina sp.; assembly: GCA_003157235.1. Lineage (GTDB taxonomy): Archaea > Halobacteriota > Methanosarcinia > Methanosarcinales > Methanosarcinaceae > Methanosarcina. Next base: position 732 of record PMJC01000177.1, on the reverse strand, counting down.
AAATGTGGAGTCTTTGCAGGGGGAGATGGGGTCACAGGTGCAGCAACCGTGATCAGTGCAATGGGTGCAGGTAAAAAAGCTGCAAAGGCGATTGGCGAATATCTTAAAGGGAAGTGAAATCAGATAACATGAAACTGAAATCAGATTAATTTGGTTTCTACTCATAATTTTAATATCTGTTTAATCGTTAATTGTCTACTCTTTGAGTCAGGTTCAATACTGACAATTCAACTGTATACAATTAAGTATTTCAGATATCATTTTTTTGATAGTATACAAAGTTGTTGAAAAGGAACTCTGAAAGTTAAAAATTCTTTTAAATCTCATGAATGATTAGTTATTCTATCAACCGTTGTTTGAGTTCTTTGGAACAATTTATTGTTTTGAAATTAAATTTTTGGTGGGTCAATGAACTATTAAAATCATAACCATGAAAACTCACTCTACGTTTTCGCAAAGTGGGGAAATCCTTCTTTATATTTGATCAGCTACTTTAGTACGTTGGCTAATTTTTCACTTTAGAGCCTAAATTTGCCCTTTCAGTAAAAATAAGTGCCTTTGTTTGTGTATTATTTGGTCAAATGAAAACAGAAAATATTTTAATGAATGAAAAGGCAAGCATTCTTTATACTGGAAGTTCAATCTTGAAAATATCAATAAATAATAGAAAACGATCATGTGAATTTTTTTTGAGATAAATCGACTCATTTTCTCAGTTTTAGCTTAAATAAA
>PMJC01000185.1 GCA_003157235.1 Methanosarcina sp. | reverse complement strand
ATAAATTTAAGTTGTATCTTGGTTGCTTAAGGTTTCCATTTTTCTTTCTGTTTATGGCGTCGCTACAGTTGTGTATTTTTTTACTTTCAAACCAAGATATCCTTTCTAATTATAAATTCATTTAACTGTCTAATAATAATTTTTGAGCCCCTAGATGGTTATATACTTATTAGAATATACTGAATATTATAAAATAGCTAATATTTATACAAAACTTGTTTTTATATACATTAGAAGCCTCCGGATTCACAATTTACAATAGTAAAAAGAATTTTCAGAATGAAAGGAATTTTCTCTGAAATTATCTAATAATTGTTGGGAATGATAAGATTGAAGATATCAGAATATCAATGCGTTAGAACAATGGTACAAAATTTAGTACATTTGTAGGGATAATATTTTCAGTAAATTTATTTAATATTTACATGTGGATTTAAAAAGGACAAAGGAGTGTAAAGTAAATTTTATAGAAAATAAGCACACTTCCGCAAGAACTAAATTAGATGAGAGAGTAAAGTATTTTATTATAAAAGGCGTACACTTTATAATTCATAATTATATATTAATACATATTTATAGAAAGAGATTATAATGAAGATATCAATCATTATTCCGGCATATAATGAGGAAGATAACATAAATCAAATATATGCAGAAATAGAGAATGTATTGAAAGATAGTAATTACTTTTATGAAATAATTTTTGTAAATGATGGTAGTACTGATCATACCGAAAGACGTATTTTAGAGCTAATAGAACACGATGATAATGTAAAATTAATATCTTTCAGTAAAAATTTTGGTCATATGTCTGCATTGATTGCGGGATATAACCATTGTAATGGTGATGCTGCAATTACAATGGATTGTGATCTTCAACACCCTCCAGAGTTGATTAAAGACTTAATCAAAAAATGGAAGGAGGGTTTTGAAATAGTAAATACATTAAGGATAGACAAAAATCAAAAGAATATATTTAAAAAATATACATCCTACTATTATTATAAACTTTTTGAATTGATTTCCGATGTACCTCTGGAAAAAGGATCCGCAGATTATAGATTAATTGATAAGAAAGTTCTGAAGGAAATTAATGAATTGAAAGAACATGAACTTTTTTTAAGAGGAATTTTTTATTGGTTGGGATTTAAAAAAACGTCAATATCTTACATTGCAAATAATAGATACTCTGGGAAAACAAAGTATAGTTTAAAAAAAATGATACATTTTGCACTAAACGGTATAACTTCCTTTTCGACTGTACCTTTAAAAATAGTTGCAACATTAGGGTTCTGGGTTTCATGTTTAGCGTTCGTATACTTGGGGTATACATTATATAGTTATTTATTTTTTCAAGATGTAATTAGCGGTTGGACTTCCCTTATGATAAGCATTTTATTTTTAGGAGGAATTCAATTGATTTCGATTGGTGTTTTGGGTGAATATATAGGTAAAATATTTATCGAATCCAAAAGTAGACCAAGGTACATAGTCAGGTTAAAAAAGGGGATATAAAATTGGTTAAATTTGAGCATATTGCTTTAATCATATATGTTTCTGCAAGTACTGCAGGGGTATTAATCATTAAAAATGTTTTAAATACTCTACATTACAAAAATACATATGGATTAATTTATCAGTTATTTAATTTGAATTTGATTTTTGGAATTTGTTTATATATAGTTAGCTTCATTACTTGGTTATATGTGTTATCTAAAATGAGTTTAAACACTGCATATCCTATCACTGTAACGTTATCTTTTTTAGCAATACTTGTTTTTTCCACCTTACTTTTGAAAGAAAATTTTACGCTAAATATGGGAATCGGATCATTATTGTGTATAGTTGGGATTATCTTTATCTTGAAGTGAAAAAAATGAAACCAGATTATAAAAAAAAACTGGTTGAGGAGACTGGTCAGAGATACAACGAAATAATTTTTGAACAAGACTATATTCCAAAAGAGGTTTATATTCATCAAATCAATTTAAGGAATAATATAATTAATCAATCACTTTCAACTAAAAAATTTGAATACGCAGTAGACTTAGGATGTGGAACCGGATTTCATTTAAAAACATTAAGTAAATATGCAACAACTTTAATTGCATGTGATAGGTCTTTTGGAGCTTTGAAGGAAAGTAAAAAACGAGTAAAATGTGAATATATTGTTTGTGACATAAACAAATTGCCTTTTAAGCCAAATACTATTGATTTTATCTGGATTGCAGGGGTGTTACATCATGTTCCGGATGATCTGGAGCAGGTAATAGGTAATAATATATCACCAGTTTTAAAAAAAAAGGGCTTTTATTGATAGATGAACCAAATAAATTTAATCTGTTTAATTTTATTAACATGAAACTTAGCAAAGCGGATCCGACAGGAGACGAGAGGCCACTTTCATTATACTTTGTAAAGAAATTATTAAAAAATAATGATTTTCAAATTTTAAATTCTAGTTCATATGAACTTCTTAGTCTTTTTGGAGCCGTATTAAAAAATGAATTAATTTTAAGACTAGCTACTTTTTGTGACAACTTTTTTAGTAAAATTCCTTTGAAATTGATTTTATTGAGGTGGTATATTCTTGCAGAAAAAAACTAATCTTATTTCTCCTAAATTACTCGATTTGAAAAAATATTTAAATGAAAATAAATTTCTCTAAATGAGAATACCAAATATTTTTTACGAGTAAGAGATCATGGATTGCAATAATTTAAAGGTGAATATGTCCGATTCCGATATAATGGAACACATTCGGAGCATATATCTCAACTTACTGGCCAGAGAACCAGATCAGGAAGGAATGAAATATTTTTTTGACTTTATCAAACAAGGTGATTCGTATGATAATATCATCAAGGCGATCTACGCCATTATTAAATTACCCGAGTTTGTCAGTAAAATCATGGCGGACAACAAGAAAAAATGCAAGAAAAATCTCATAGTCCAGAGAAGTGACAGGTATGAGGAGCTCAATGATAGCAACAGCTTGATGTTCAGAGTGGAGAACAGTGAAGATTTTGAGTGGCTGGAACGAATGATCATCGAAAACAATTACTATGAGACCAAAGGGGTCTGGAATCTCACGATCGATTCGGACAAGATAATAATGGCTGAAATTCTCAGAGAGTTCCATGCGACCAAAGTACTGGAATTAGGATGCTTGACTGGGGCGATATTGAAATTGTTACATGATGCGGGAGCGATCGTCCGCGGGGTCGAAATCAGCGCCTACAACATTGAAAAAGTATTCACGGAAATAAGGAAGGATATTTATCATGGCGATCTATTAGACGAGAATTTTGTCGAGAAACAATTTACTCTAGTATTTGGCTTAGATATTTTTGAGCATTTTAATCCCAATAAACTGGATCATTACATAAGCAAGATCTATGAAAGCCTAGATAATGGTGGCTATTTGTTCTGCAACATCCCAGCCTTCGACAAAGATGAAGTATTTGGCACTGTCTTCCTCATTTACTGTACCGCTTGGGAAGAAGATATCCAATCCAACCGTAACTTCAATCTAATAGACTGTGATGAGGACGGTTATCCAAAAAACAGACATATGATATGGGCATCCACCCAGTGATGGGTTGGCCAGTTTGAGAAAGCTGGGTTCATACGGGACACCGAAAAAGAAAGAACAATACACCAGAAGTATGATGATAAACGGTTCCGTTGCAAAAACTTCAGAATAAGCATATAAATCTATGAATCTAAATAAAAATCAAACGATCCGAGAGAAATATACTAATTTTATAAAATTCTATCAAATAAGTGATTAATGTATTTGACTTCATTAAGAACAGAGT
>PMJC01000115.1 GCA_003157235.1 Methanosarcina sp. | reverse complement strand
TTATTTCATACGTAACTAATCTTAGATATAGTACTGACTGATAATAATTCAACATATGAAAAAGACGGCCAAATCAAAACAACCAGTGGTTTGGTCGACCAACAAACAGGTATGTTGAACATCAATACGGAAATGAGTGGCATATTTAACTAATTGCGAAGACACTTTAAATAATTAGAGAGATGGTCTGAATTTGAAAAAATTAAAATTATGGACTAAAGATTTTGTAATCATTTTCATTGAAAATTTTTTAGCTGCTTTAAGCTTTTACTTATTAATAATAGTCATGTCTGGATATGCAATGAGTAAATTTGACTCATCACCAGGTGAACCGGGCTTTTCTGCTAGTATCTTCCTACTTGGTGGACTTTTCGCGCGTCTGTTTATCGGAAAATGGATCGGATTAATTGGTCATAAGAAGACACTTTATGCAGGAGTGATTTTAAGTTTAATTATAACTTTATTATATTTCGGGGTTAATAGTGTTGTCCTCCTGCTTACTGTCCGCTTTCTTCATGGTGTGGCATTTGGTATTACTACTACAGCAACGAATACAATCGTTGCGAACGTTATTCCTACGGGAAGAAAAGGCGAAGGTATTGCTTATTACGGATTAAGTCAAATACTCGCAACGGCTATAGGTCCCTTTATAGGTATGTTCATTAGCCAGCATGGCAGTTTCACCATGATTTTTGCTGCTTGTGCGATTGCTTCAGCAATCAGCCTTGTGGTTTTGCCATTTTTATCATCTTTACATAAAATGGAATTAACAGAAGAACAATTAGAAGAAATGAAGGGATTCAAATTTAACAATTTCTTTGAATCTAAGGTGATTCCAATTTCAATCGTTTGTATGTTTATTTTCATGTGTTATTCGAATGTTGTATCTTTTCTTGCAGTGTACTCACAGGGAATTCATTTGGTGAACTCAGCCAGCTTCTTCTTTCTCGGATATGTTGCAGTGATTTTAATTTCAAGGCCGTTTATTGGTCAACTGTTTGACCGCAAGGGTGAAAATTCAATCATGTACCCAGCAATTCTAATATTTACAATTGGAATGATTCTGTTTAGCCAAGCTCATCACAGTTATACACTTTTATTAGCCGGAGCTTTGATAGGTCTTGGATTTGGGGCTATACAGTCTAGTACTCAGGCTATTTCTGTAAAAATAACTCCACAACATCGTATGGGGTTGGTGAATTCAACCTACTTTGCGTTCTCAGACATCGGAATGGGAATTGGCTCTTTGATGGTTGGATTGGTGATTTCTTTTACTGATTACAGAGGAATGTATATGGTTATGGCAATTGTTGGGGCAATATGCCTGTTATGGTATTATTTGTTATATGGAAAAAAAGCTATGCATGGGAAAGATAAAGCAAGTTTCTAAAAAGTATCCGCCGGATGATAAAAACCTGAAAATTCACGATTATATAGCGAATTTTTAGGCACAAAAAGTTTAAATGTTTTTTAGCCCTGTATTTACTAAAAACATATTTTCCACGTCCTCGAAATGTTTTTGAGAATCATCGTAAAGCGATATAGGTAACAAAGAAAGCAGAGAGTCGCCTATTTTATTGAATCAGTCCTTTATTTATATATTCTTGATCGTGCCCGTTAGTTGTTGATTAACTCTGGAAAAAGAGTATTGCCTACAAATCAAAAAAATTCAGAAATATCCTCATGCTACAGTATTCCATTAATTCGTGAACTTAATATTTTTAGGCTTGTTATTTCCGTAATTTTATACTCTTATATGCAAACTTGCTAATTACTATTCTGATTTGATTTCATATGTAATGAATATATATTTAAATATGTAAACGGTCAATTAGTTTTAGGCGTAACTATAATCGTAAATGTAACTAAATCTAAATAACTTTTATTTCAAAGCAAACTTCCGGTGTTATAAGAATGGAGAATAAAATATGGTTGATCCAAGAGAAATTGTCGGTTCCATCGCCATCGTCTACCGGAGACATATGGCGTATATGACAAAGGAACTCAAAGCTTACAGGATCGGAAGCGGACAATTTGATTTTTTAATGGTTTTATACCGCAAGGATGGCATCTCTCAGGAAAATCTTGCAAAAATCCTAAACGTCAGCAGAGCAACAAGCACCAGAGCTATCCAGAATCTGGAAAAAGAAAGTTATGTGTACAGGCAAAGAGATGAAAATGATCTTCGAGCTTACAGGGTTTACCTCACTGAAAAAGGAAAAAAAGTAAAAGATATAATTTTGAAAAAATCGATTTTTTTTGTTGATAATCTTCTTTCGGATTTCACACCTGAAGAAAAAGAAATTTTCAGGCTATTGATCCATAAGGTTTCACTTAAACTTCATGAATCGGAATCACAATACCTATGTTTTTGATAGGGTCACAAAAAGCGAAATTTTAGTGTTGTTACTGAAAACTCTGAAAATGCACAGTTTTTGTTGTAGAAACTATGCATGCATGAAAAGGGAGAGAATGCAATCATATTCATTGATCCTGCAATTCTACTCAAAGCTTTCAATGCATTATGTGGGGAAGTCATTCAAGCTGAAAGGGTTAGTTTTTTCTGTGAGTAGGGGAGAATTCATCAGCTGCTTCAGGTAATCTGTGTGTTGATACAGGGGTGTTGTTTTTACAATTGATTGTATTAAAATGGGTTGTACTTGTTCTATGACAGGTTGTACTACAACGGGTTGTTCTTCAAAGGATATATAGTTCCAGTCCCACATTAGAGTAGTAGGATTATATACCCATTCAGTGTCCAGATAGTCAACATCAATGTAGTAGTGGTCATGGCGGTGATGATGATAGTGATCATGCCACTTATGAAAGTGATATCTGCC
>PMJC01000001.1 GCA_003157235.1 Methanosarcina sp. | reverse complement strand
TAATTGCCTTGGCTAGATAGAACACATGATCGCTGCCTGCTATTTCAAATCCGGAAATATCACCCTTAATCGTTATGCCCTCCTCATCGACACCAGTAAACGATAAAATAGCTCTTCCGTTTTCAACTTTCATCGACATGTACTGAAGCCTTATAACCGACAGTGCATCACTAAATCCGTAGGTATTATGTAACGCCCAATAGCTGAAACGTTTGGCAACTTCCACCTTGTTTGATGGGTGAATTTCTTCACACTCAAAGGGGAAAACCAAATCGTTGGTACATACCATTCCGACATTGTTAATCATCTTCATTACATGAGCTTGCTTTTCCCGTAACAAAGCTGCATTAATTTGGGCTTCCGTTAAGTCAAGACGATTAGCTGCACAATTATATGGAGCAATCTCTAAATAGAAAAACGGCATATTGTGGTTAGCCCATAAAATACGCCAAAATTTAATCAGCGACACCATTTTGTCTGCATGCGTAGAAAAGCGTGGGACATTCGATTCCCCTGATTGTCAAAGGCTTGAAGATCCGCGGTTGGAGGTAATCAAAAACTGTCTGGCCCGTGACCTGTGATTAACATTAATATAGGCAACACCGGTACCATAAGCTAAGCTGGCAGGTTGAAGTTTTTCTTTTGCCGTTTTAACAGAATTAAAGACTTTGTCTTCAAATCCCTCACCCATAATCCAAGGTACACTATGAGTATGTGTGGAAATTAGCATCACATTTTCTATTCAATTCATGTTATGTAGAATCGAAATAGGCTTAAAATTTGCAAAACCATTCCTGATCGATTCGTGTTAATTACCAATCAAATTTATAGCGTCTTATTGTACTCGATCTGTTAGTTCTTAAGGTCTGAATTTGAAGGATAATTTAAATATTTCAAATTCTTGCTGTGGAACTTCAGAATTGAATCGCCTTTATGCAGTGATAGTATAAAATAATATTTGTTAAATAAAAAATACAATCTCTGAAAAGGCAACAGTGAAAGGCAGGGAAACTTTTATATTCTCTTATGGGATTGAGGAGAGTTTTAAACAGTAAAACAAAGAATTGAATAAAACACGCTAATTTATATTACAATGATTCGGAAGATTGGTTGGATAGGAACAAAGACAATTATCATTGCATTAATTATTATTGTTTTTTTTGCCAGTGGGTTAATCGATGCCCAGGAGGCCGGATATTTCAAGAATCCGATAATTCCCGGATTTAATCCTGACCCTTCAATTTGCAGGGTTGGTGAAGATTATTATCTCGTTACTTCGTCATTTGAGTGGTTTCCTGGTTTGCCTATATATCATAGTAAAGACTTAGTGAACTGGGAGCAGATCGGATATGTCCTTAATCGTCCTTCGCAACTTCAACTGAAAGAAGGTTTACCACATTCCTCCGGGTTATGGGCGCCAACTATCAGATATCATAATGGTATTTTTTACGTGATAAATACGGCAACCGGAGCAGGTGGTAATTTTTACGTGACATCTGAGAAACCTGAAGGTCCGTATAGTGAGCCTGTATTTATTGAAAATGCACCGGGAATCGACCCGTCGTTGTTTTTTGACGATGATAGCAGGTGCTGGTATTGTGGTTCAATTAATGGCAGCAAAAAAATTCCACCCAGAAAATATCCTGCAGAGGACCGTATTTATATCCAGGAACTTGATCTGCAAACGGGACGATTTAAAGGAGAAAGGCATATTGTTACCAGTGGGTACGCAATAAACAGCCCGTATGCTGAAGCTCCCCATATATATAAAATTAAAGGTAAGTACTATCTATTGATAGCTGAAGGAGGGACATGGGAAGACCATGCTGTTACAATGTTCACTGCTGATTCAGTAACAGGTCCATATACTCCATTTATATCTAATCCACTTCTGACTCACCGCTATCTGGGGAACAATATTGATATAACAACTATCGGCCATGCCGACATAGTTCAGACTCAATATGGGGATTGGTATGCGGTGATGTTGGGAGTGCGTCCTGTTGAAGGATATAATATGCTGGGACGTGAAACATTCCTGACCAATATTGTTTTTCAAGGCGATGTACCAATATTTAATCCAGGTAAAGGGCGTGTTTTAGCTATTGACAAAAAACCGAACCTTCCATGGACTCCGGTTGCAAAACCAAATGAAAGAGACGATTTTGACAAACCGGAACTATCGCTTTGCTGGAATTTTCTTCGCACACCCTTTACGAAGTGGTATACAATTGAAGCTGAAAAAAGTCGGATCAGAATTGAAGTAAGGACAGAGAACATTGAGGGGCTTGGCAACCCTTCTCTAATTGCCCGCCGTGTACAGCACCATAAATTTGAAGCATTATGCAAAATGGTTTTTAATCCCAGCATTTCAAATGAGGAAGCTGGTATGGTCATTATGCAAAACAACAAGTTTAATTACAGGTTGGTAAAAGTAATAAAGGAAGGTAAAAACATAGTACAGCTGTTTAAAACTGAGAATGACAGGGGGCTTTTAATTGCTGAGAAGGAAATTAACAGTACGAACATCTATTTTAAAATATCAGGAGATAAACTCATCTACCGGTTTTGGGCAGGAACCTCCGAATACGAATTGAAACAACTTGGTAATGATCAGGACGCGACTATTTGCAGCTCAAACAAGGCAGACAGTTTTATTGGACCTTTCATAGGAATGTATTGCAGCAGTAATGGTCAGTTGTTGAGAAAGAAAGAATATGCATTATTTGACTGGTTTGAGTATAAAGAGATAACCGGAAATACAAATAAATAGAATAAGAAATTTTTAACAAACAATAGCAAATTAATGAACAGTAATAATTAGTAAAAAATAGTAAACGAACAGATGTTTTTTAATAAACTAACCTAAATAAAAATCTATGAAAAAAATTCTTATCAGCATGTTTTTGTGCATACTGATAGTGTCGTGCAAAAAAGTCAATGAACTTAATCCTGACTTTATATATGTGATGACACTATCGCAGGAATCTGTCAATTTTGTCCCGGCGGGAGGTACAACAAAGATAACGTTGACCAGCAACTATAAGTGGTCGGCAGTAATCGACACAACCTGGTGCAGTTTGTCAACTTCTTCTGGAGATCAGGGAACCACTGAATTGACCCTTACAGCTGAACAAAACACGGTTATTGAAGAGCGCGTAGCCACTGTGACTGTCACTGCAGGAGCTGTAATACGCAAAATTAAAGTTGTGCAACTTAATCCTGACGGATTCGAAATCAGCAATTTTCAGCCAGTCGTAAATGCGGATGGGCTTGAGAACATTATTGAACTTACTGTAAAAACAAACATGAAATTAACTGCCACATCATCGGCAGACTGGATTGTGCCGCTGGAAAGCAATATAGTTCCCGGAAATCCTCCAAAGGAGGCGAAGGTGAGGATAATGGTAAAAGATAATACTTTATCCCAGAACCGCGAAACAAATGTCTCGATAAATGGTGTTGGGTTAACCGCAGACTTTGCAAAGACTTTCAAGATTATTCAAACGCCTGCTCCTGTTGCTTCGAATTCCGATGCAAGGGTTGTAGGAACATGGTTGATCGGACGCGTTTCGGATGGAGGTAACACAAATTTATCGCTTTTAGGCGCAATAATGAAATTTACAACCGGAGGTACTTATGATGAAACACTTCCTTCAGGTGTAAAAAACACCGGAACATGGAATGTCAGGGGCGACCGCTTGGGAATATATTATTCAGATGGTAGCAGACGGTATATCTACCTTACATCGGCAACCAGTGATGAGATTGCAGGTAAAATGACTCCGACCGATTTGGGATCTGCTATTCTTTATGATACACGACTTGGAATTTACAGTGGGGCAGCATTCGGACTAAGCATCCTGGAAAAAACAAATACCACACTAACCTATATGGTATTAGTAAACAGCGATATGGGGCTTGGTACTGTAACTGAAAGGGGAATCTGTATAAGTAAAAATGCAAATCCGACTCTAAGCGATAAAAAGATTTCAAGTAGTTCTACTGGTTCAGTGATTATTGGCCAGATAACCGGACTTACATCAGGTGAAACCTATAATATCAGAGCTTACCAGAAGAACACAACAACCCAGGTTTATTCAGATAACCTTGAAGCTCCAATGCCTGTAATAGATATTGATGGGAATAGCTATACAATTGTAAAGATCGGAAACCAGGTGTGGATGGCACAAAACCTTAAAACATCCAAATTCAGGGATGGAACACAAATTGCATATTTTGATAAAACTCAAAACGCAGGTTGGGCATCGAGCGGTACAAATCTTACCCCCGCTTATTGCTGGATTTTGGGCGAGGCATCAACCTTTGTTTACACCGATGACACATGGAATAATGGCACTGATAAAATTGCAAAAACTTATGGTGCATATTATAACTGGTATACTGCTTCGGATAAGAAAAATCTTGCACCTGAAGGATGGCATGTTCCAACCAAAGCTGAATTCATCACTCTGATTGCGGCAGTAGGAGGAAATACCGATGATTTTGGGGCAAGCCTGGCATTTAAAAACGGTCTGCTTGCACATGATCATTATCTAAATCTTTATGGATGGAATGGCTGGTCAGTAAATCAGCGTGGGCCTAATGGGACCTGGAATATGCCCGGAACCACTATTGGAAGTCATGAATGCGGATGGTGGTCATCAGAAAATTCAGATGCCGGATATCCATGGATGATATATAGTCGTCGTGGTGATACGGGAGATGGTGGTATTTCATGGTCATATCCAAACGAAGGTAATCCTGTGCGCGTTGTTCGCGATACGGAAAATCCACTCTAATAACCGGCTTAAAAAAGGAGGAGGTAGTTAATTTAACTTCCTCCTTCATTATAAGCCTTTTGTAAAAGCATTGAACATAAATCCTCATTTTAAAATGCCAGGAAGAAAGACCATAATGTTTTTTCTTACAGTAATCATATTGATTTTAGTGGGTTGCCATAAGGATAATGTACCTGATAATAATCTGATACAGAATGAAACTGTATTAAGAACACCCCAGGATAATGCTTCTGAATTAGTACCCGGCGAAGTAAAATTTAAATGGAAGCATCCCGGTGGCAATAATATTAGTTTTGATTTGCTTTTATCTGATGACAACGGGAACAATTGGAAACTTTTTCCAGCTGGGTATGACACTTTGTATACCCCGGCAAAGGGAGAAATAAAGGGAAGTACATCCTATTTATGGCAGCTTATAACAAGGAAAGGAAAGATGTACAAAAAAAGCCAGGAGTACAGGTTTTCGACCTTAAAGCAATATGTTACCAATGAATATGAAAGATATTTTTTTAATGGTGAAAATAAAGTTAACCTGGTAATACTTGGAGATGGTTTTACAAACGAAGACCTGCTTGATAAGGGTAACTACCAGCAGATGGCACAAAAACTCATTGATCATATTTTTAGCATTGAGCCTTACAAGACATATAAAAGTTATTTCAATGCATATATCTGCTATTCGGAATCAAACGACCGGGGAATTTTAAGGGGTAAAGGGCCGGCAATCGGCGAACAAACCCATTCCAGTGACTCTGTTTCAACATACTTTGAGTCATCGTATGACAGTTATGGACTGAATACTCTTAAAGACAAGTGTTACCAGGTCGCTGAACAAATTCCTGGACTGGATGCCGATAAGGCCATGATTTGTCTTGTGCTCAACGACAAAAAATATGGTGGGATGACCTGGATGAACACAAGCGGTCGGGCAATACCAATCTGTCCTATGTCGGACCTTGCTGAACCATTTGCATTTTACAATATTGTGATGCATGAAACTGGCCATGCCTTTGCCAAACTTGCCGATGAATATGGTGGAAATGCTACTTCCGCTGATGATAAGATAAAGAACGATCTTATGATAATGCAAAATTTGGGCTGGTACTTAAATGTTTCAGGTACCAGCGATAGTGCAAAAATTCCATGGCAATATTTCCTCAGAATGGATAAATATTCCAAATCTTCTTATTCCAATACAGGGATTTTTGAAGGAGGATATTCTTACTGGTATGGCATTTACCGCCCGGAGGAAGAGAATTGCATGCGTGGAGCCATGATCCCTTATTACGATGTTGCCAGCAGGGAAATGATTGTAAAAAGAATAATGAAAATTGTTGGGGAAGAATATACTCTCGAAAATTTTCTGGCGAATGATAAGATTATTCCGGCAAGCGAAATTGGTTCAATATCCTCAAAAAGCTACTCTGTTCAAAAAAATCTATACCCTCATAACCCTCCGGTAGTTATTGACAATACCGGCATTTTAACCAATAAAATTTGATTATATATAACCATAAAAAGCTATTAAATAATGACTTACTAGGTTACTCTTTACCCTAAGTGGAAAACAAAAATTAACCATAAAATTAACTACATGAAGAAATTAGATTTTCAGTTCACAAAAAATTTTTGGAACATGATCCATTCTCACAGAATGGGATTAGTAATCCTTTTGCTTGTTCTGAATAGCATCGGATCACTTGCTGGATTTGCTTATGCACAGGACCAACAGCAACTTAAAGTTACCGGTGTAATCACGGATGAGAAAGGAGTTGTTATGGCAGGCGTGTCGGTCGTATCGAAAGGTACGACTACGGGGACATTGTCAGATATTAACGGTCGGTATGTAATAAATTCATCTGTAGCGATACGTTCTCTGACCTTTTCGTTTATTGGTTATTCAGACCGGGAGGAGGTTGTCAATGGCCGTAGCGAGATAAATGTCAGTATGACCTTGTCAGTAATCTCAATGGACGAGGTAGTAGTGACAGCATTAGGGATAAAAAAGGAAAAGAAGAAGCTGGGATATTCAGTACAAAATCTTGATGCACCGGTACTGGATAAAATTCCTGTAGCCAATCTAGCCACCAGTCTTTCAGGTAAGATAGCGGGTATCAAGGTAACTAATTCGCCGAACCTGTTTGATCAGCCCAATGTTATATTACGTGGAGTAACTCCGGTAGTAGTTATAGACGGAGTACCGGTAGAAAGCGCTACGTTCTGGGAGATCTCTCCGGATGATATAGAAAGCATGAATGTTTTAAAGGGACCGGCAGCCGCAGTATTATATGGACAACTAGGTCAGAATGGAGTTATCCAGATAACAACGAAAAAGGCAAAAGAAGGAGTAGAACTGGCGTTTAATTCATCCACGATCTTTGATGCAGGACTGATAGTTACGCCGGAATATCAGAAGAAATATGGTACAGGATACCATGGACAATATATTGCAGGGGATCCTACGTACGAGTTCTGGGGAGCATGGGGACCTGAGATGGACGGTAGGCTTCTGCCGCAATGGAACAGTCCATTTGATGCAGACGGGAACCGTATTGCGATACCGTGGATACCAAGAGGTAAGGACAACCTGAAAAATCTTATGAATACAGGTTTTGTTACCAACAACAATTTTAGTTTTGGCAGCAAAGGGGAGAATGGTGATTTTCGCACGTCCATAAGCCAGATGTACCAGAAAGGTGTTTTCGACAACACAAGTGTTAAATCGTTTACCGTAAACCTGTCAGGAGGAGCCAACCTGCGCAAGAATTTACGATTTGATGCAGCAATCAACTACAGTAAGCTTGAGTCACCCAACTACCCATCAGTGGGTTATGGCCGGTACAGTCCGATATACACGGGCCTATTGTGGACGGGTGCCAATGTTGACGTCCGCGACCTGAAGAACTACTGGGCACCAGGTCTGGAAGGCATCCAGCAGCGTAATTTTGATATTGGCCCCGGCTACGACTTTGGATCATACGACTATAACAACCCGTACTTTATACTACATGAAAACCTGAAAGGGGAGACGAAGGACCACATGTACGGAAGCATGTCACTGAAGTATGATATCTCGCCAAAGTTTAATATTACGGTACGTACAGCGATGAACACTCAAACGCTGATGCAGGACTCAAGGGCTGCCTATTCGACAGTAGGACAGCGCAATGGCAACTACTCACAGTATTATTATACTGATTTCCAGAGCACATCTGATCTTATAGCTAAATATGATTTAAAACTTGGAGACTTTGAGATAGACGCTATGGGTGGCGGGACAACGCGCTCGTGGAATGACCGGTCCCACAGTGCCTCGACAGACGGATTGGCAGTACCGGGCATCTACACCTTAGACAATACCCTTAAGCCGACAGCGTCAAGCAGTTCGAAAAGTGAACTGCTTGAATATGGAGTCTACGGCTACGTTGATGTCAATTGGAAGAGCTACATATACCTCAATGCAACGGTACGTAACCAATGGTCATCCACCATCCCGACCTTTGGACAGAACAGCTACCTCTATCCATCAGTTCAGGCAGCCACAGTATTAAGTGAATACATACCTCTTCCGAAATGGATCGACTACTTAAAGGCGAGGGCGTCGTTAACAAAGGTTGGGAGCGCATTCAGTCCTTACTATTTTAGCCAGGTTTACACAAAAGGGACATCATGGAATGACAATGTCAGCCTTAGTACCCAGAGTTCCATCTATACAAAAGATATAAAGCCCTCCTTCAGCACAGGGTATGAACTAGGGACGGAACTACGTATGTTTGGCAACAGGCTTGGTTTTGACTTTGCATATTTTTACTTTATCGACGGACCACAGACCTATAGCCAGGCTATCTCGGAATCATCGGGTTGGACATCCTACATTTTAAATGGGAGAGAAGATCTTCGTAAAGGGTGGGAATTAACAACCACCGCTTCACCCATCCGAGTGAAAGATGGCCTGTCATGGGATATAGTCTTCAACCTGTCATCCTACCGGAAATACCTGCATAAGCTACCGGAGGGTCAGACCAGCATTGGGAAAATCAAAGTTGGGGACAGGTGGGATGCCATTTATGGAACAGCGTACATGAGGGCCCCAGCAGGGTCGGGCTTTGACGGTCAGATAATAATAGGGAATAGCGGTCTTGCACAGGAAGACAATATCACGCAAAAATTAGGATATTCCAATAGCGACTTTATAATAGGAATATCTAATACGGTTACATATAAGAGCTGGTCACTGTCAGCCTCCTTTGACGGATGCGTGGGAGGTAAAATCATCAGCAACTACGACAAGTACATGTGGGCAGGAGGACGAAGCCTTAAGATCAACGATCAGGAACGACAGAACTGGTACGAGGGGAAGGATTATATTGCACCCGGGGTAAACGTAATATCAGGCGATCTAACGCGTGACGGCGACGGGAATGTGATCAGCGACACCCGGGTATTTGCTGCGAACACTAAAGCTACGAATTACTTTGACTATATCCAGAATTCGTCGGGTTATTACGGCATAAACGAGGCTGTTTTAGCGAATCGCACCTACATAAAGATGAGGGAATTTGCACTTACGTATAACGTACCGGCAAGGCTATTGTCAGGCACACCGCTGCACAAAGCCAACATCTCTCTGGTAGGAAGGAACCTGTTTATGTACAGCAAAGCAGGACTGATCGACCCGGACCAGTTCTCGGAGTTTGACACGTCGGACAACCTACAGACGCCATCGTTCAGGAATATCGGGTTTAACATTAATGTTACTTTCTAGGAAAAGCAATTAGTTAAAAATTATTAAGATTGAATCATGAAAAAAGTAAAATATATATCAGCAACAATAATAGTCTGGACAATACTGGCCTATTCGGGGTGCACTCCTTTTTCCAACTATGAGCTTAACCCCAACGCTCCATCACAGGGGCAGGTGTCTCCAACTTTAGTATTGACGAGCGTAATAACCAGTACTATGGGGGCTTATAATCCACTTTATGGGACCAATTACGGATGGGCACAGAATATTGCGAGCATCTCATCGCAACAGGGCGATGCCGGTTTCCAGGGTTACCTTGGAGGAGAAGCAAGCTTTGGATGGTACTCGACACTAAGGGATGTAATGGCGATGGTAAGTGAAGGAGATAGGATCAATACAGCGGCCTATAAAGGGATAGGTAATTTTTTTATGGCTTATTGCCTGATCGATATGTCGATGCAAATGGGCGATATTCCAATGAGTGAAGCGCTAAAAGGGGAAAGCGCCTATAACTTCACACCAAAATACGACACACAGGCAGAAGTCTTCACTCAATGCCTGTCTCTTCTGGAGGAAGCTGATACTATATTAGGTGCGGCAGTAGAAAAGAAAGTGTCGGTAGGAGCAAACGAGCTTTTGTATGGTGGTGATGTAGCCAAATGGCAAAAACTTGTCAACTCATTACGGTTAAGGATACTAATAAACCTGAGTAAGAAAGCGGATACAGAAACGGCCATTGGAATAAAGAGCAAGTTTGCAGAAATAGTAAATAATCCGGATAAGCATCCTATATTCACATCAAACGACGATAATGCCACCTTCAGGTGGTATGACAAAGAAAACAATCGTTATCCAAGGTTCTACGTACAGGCCACATCAGACTATTACCGTATAGGCAATACGTACTATAACCTGATAAAGAAGTACAATGACCCGCGAATAGCAGTGGTAGCAGAAAGAACAGCAGATGCTGTAGCAGCTAATCCGACTGCTTCAGGCTTTGATGTAAACGAATATGGAGGTGTAAACTGCAATGATTCGTATGCAAGTATAGAAGCGTCAAAGAATGCAGCATCAATCTTTAACCGCAGCAGGTACTGCACGCCTACCGGTGAGCCGATGATAATTGTTGGTTATCCGGAGCAATGCTTCAACATTGCGGAAGCAATAAACCGTGGATGGGTGGCAGGTAATGCAGAGACATATTACAATGAAGGTATAAGAGCCTCGATGGAGAATTATGGTATCGCAGAAAGCACAATAGCATCCTACCTGGGTCAGTCTTCAGTAAATTATGGCAATAGCCTTGAGCAGATCCTAAATCAGAAATATATTGCTTTTTTCAATAACTCAGGATGGGAAGCATTCTATAACATCCGCAGGACAGGGATCCCACAACTTCAGATAGGCGAAGGCATGGCAAATCCGAGCGGCAAGATACCGGTGCGGTGGAGATACCCTCAACAGGAATATACGACCAATGAAACAAATGTCAAAGCAGCTATTCAGAGCCAGTTCGCAGGATCCGATGGCGTCGATGATGTATTGTGGATTAATAAACTTTAAAATATCGAATAAAGTAGGATTCCTCGCTTTGCTTGTGGAGTCCGTTGGATAGACTTCAAAATTACCAGGTTATACCAAGTGTAACAATCTCATTTGGTTTTATTTTGAGGTGTATTGTTTTACCATTAACAGTTGGTTGGGAGGCATTTTCGAGAGGTAATTCTATCAGGTTCAGTCTGCGTACTGAACTCACATCAACAGGTAATCTGAGATTTATGATTGTCTCTTTACCTTCAATTTCAGCGAGCCTTACTATTAATTCATTACCATCCTCCGCCTTTTTCATACCAGTCAGAACAACACCTGGTGAATCGATTGAGAAAAATGAAGCCTCTTCAGGACATATGGAATGAGCATTCACAAGAGCAAGTGATGGCGGCTCGCCAGCATAAACCGGAACATTAAAATCTTCCCCTTCAGCCCAGACTCCGTTTTTCCAGTCACTGACATGAGGGAACAATGAATAGCTTATATTGAATTTACCAAGGTTTGGATAAATATCAGGATCACCTGCCGATCTCATAAGTGTAATCCTGAGGTCACCATGGCTGTAAGAATGTCCATATTTTGTTTTATTAAGAAGGGCAATCCCAACTTTACCATCAGTTACATCGACCCACTTTTGCGCAGGAACTTCAAGTCCATCATTAGATTCTGCCTTATTTCCATAAGCATCAGCATGTTGCAGCCATGAGGGTGCTTCTTTGCCATTGATCTTTCCGTCAACAGGTCTTTCAGCAACATAAAAAGGGACTTGTGAGTAAAATTTTGAATTCTCCATTGATATTGGAAAGACTGCTCTTAACATCGGGGAATCGGTAGTATCACTTCCTGTTTCGAGCCAGTGTACTTCCATGTCGTAATCTATACGTGGATAAGAACGATAAATGTATGTTCGTTCGATAAACCTCGATTTACCCCAGGTCTTTACCGATTCAACACAGGCTCTTACTGGTCCGTTTTCAACA
>PMJC01000020.1 GCA_003157235.1 Methanosarcina sp. | reverse complement strand
TAAAGAAGTATGAAACAGAGATAGAGGAGATTAAGAGCAACAAGATTTACGAGAATGCGTTTGAATGGCGGTTCGAGTTTCCGGAGGTGCTTAATAATGATGGTGATTTTGTTGGGTTCGATATTATAATAGGTAATCCACCCTATTTAAATGTTGAACTTATTGAACAAGCTCATAAAGAATATTTTAAAGAAAAATTTGAGACATTCTATAAAAGGTCAGATATATTCTGCCTTTTTCTAGAATTATCAAGCTATCAATTATGTAACAAAGGACAGCTTGCTTTCATCATACCAAGCATAGTCTTAAATAATCTTTCCTATAAACCAATCCGAGAGATAATATTAAAAAACAACTGGCTCAATACAGTTTGCTATACTGGCAATAATGTTTTTGCTGATGCTACAGTTGATACTGTTATTCTAATCCTCGATAANNGCTTTGGATTTTCAGAATCCAAAGAAGAATAATGTTGATCCAGATTTCTTTTTAAAGGGAGGAAATGTTATTAGTGTTGGTGGAGGATTTGAATCCAACTCTATTTTTGAAAAAGTTTTTGCGCCTGATAATATCCCGATTATAAATAATTTTGAAATATTTCAAGGTATAGTAACTGGAAATAATCCTGTTTACATTTTTGATGAAAGAGCACAATGGGGAAATTTAATCATTGAACCTCAATTACTTCATGTGCTTTTGCACGGTAGAGACTTCAATAAATGGATTATCAAAAATACTGAAAGAAGGATTCTGTACATAGACTCACACATAAAAATCACAGATTACCCTGATGCTGAAAAGTATCTTTTAATGTATAAAGAAGATCTTAGTAAAAGAAGAGAATGTCTTAATGGAGCAATACCGTGGTATTCACTTCAATGGGCTAGAGATGTAAAACAATTGGACACAACTCCAAAAATCCTAGTACAAAATACACGAAACGAAAGGTTGAGACTTAGGATAGTAGCAACTGTTGATGAGATAGGAGTTTATGGCTCTCAAGGGATGAATTTTATTGTTCCCAAATCAATTGAATACTCAATCTATTTTTTAATTAGCATCATCAATTCCAAATTAATTAACTACATATTTGCCACTAAATTTTTAAATCTTGCTATAAAAGCAGAATATCTCAAACAACTTGCTTTCCCGTCTATATCAAAAGGCCAACAAATAGTAATTGAGAATCTTACCTGCCAAATTCTCTCCACAAAAAAATCCGACCCTGCTATTGACACCAGCACGCTAGAAGCAGAGATTGACCGACTTGTGTATGAGTTGTATGGTTTGACTGAGGAGGAGATTAGGATTGTGGAGGGACGATGATATTGTAGGCACACGGCACACAACAGACTATTGACCGGGCTTTCAGATGGATAATTCAATTAAATGCCTAATAGTCAACCTACTTATGCAAAAGTATTTATCATATTACTTAAATAATCTATCTTTATACCGATGGAAAAAATAGGAAGCATAGAGATCAGAGTATCCGGAACCAAAGGGAAAATTATCCTTTCGCCAGATAATTATGACGTGAAGGAAATAATTTCCATGCTCCAGAATGTTGAAGATTTGCTTTATCCTTCAAATAAAAAGGAACGACCTGTTATCTCCTATAATATTGAAGAAGGATCCGTTATACATGTTTTTAAGACAAGTATTCAGGCAATTATCGGATTTAGTGCAATTCTTGTTCAGATAAACAAACATGACTCGATTGATTTTTTAGAGTTAAAAACTGCTCAGGCAATTGAATCAATTCAAACCCTTTCGTATCAAAAAGATTTCGAATTTGAAATTAAAACATCTGTTGATGACTCACCTGTTCTTAAAATTAATAGTACTACCAGTTTTTTCAGAACTGAAAATGTCTGGGTTGATGCAGATTTATATTTCTATGGAACATTAACTGATGCCGGGGGTAAAAATAAAGCCAACATTCACCTTGATACGGAAGATTTCGGATTAATTACAATTGATACGCAAAAATCATTTTTAAAAGATCAAGATGAAAATCTGTTGTACCGTAAATTTGGTGTAAGGGCTGTAGGAAAGCAAAATATTCAAACCGGAGAAATTGATAGAAGTTCATTAAAATTAATCGGATTTGTTGATTTCTCACCTAAATATGACGACAATTACCTTAAGGGTCTGATTTTAAAAGCTAAAAACAATTGGAAAAAAATTGACCCGGATTTATGGATAGATGAAATCAGGGGTGAATATGACGCATAGTGTTTTATTAGATACCAGCTTCTTTATCCGTCTTCTTAATGATGAAGATCCTTTGCATGAAAATGCAAAAGGATATTTTAAGTATTTTCTTGACAATGATATCATTATGAAGATTTCCACCATCTCGATTGCGGAGTATTGTGTACTTGGTAGGATAACAGAATTGCCACTTAAAAATATATTTATACTTCCTTTTAATCTGGATCATGCAGAAAAAGCGGGTGATTTTGCCAGTGTAATTTTTTCAGAAAAACTCATATCAAAAGAATCTCTCAAGCCAAGGGCAATAATTCCGAACGATTCAAAACTATTTGCACAGGCAGATACAGATAATTCTATTACACACTTTATCACAAGTGATAAAAGATCTCAAAAAACTTTTAGGTTATTAAAGAATAAGACAATTCCTAAATTTGAGATTATTGACATTAGTGTACCTCACGATCAGGTATTCGGAATTTTAAACTTTAAAAAATAACACATCTTTGAGGGGATTCATTATGTGCTAAAAATGCACTCTCTGCTATTATTTTCCGGCAACTTTATACAGTGCAAAACTATTTCTTTCCATATCTGATTCTATGTAAAGGATATCGCCAACCGGATTTGGGAAGACCCTGCATTTAACTTAGTTTGACGGATTCTTTTCCTTTTATCTTTTTACTTTTGTCTTTTATATTAATACTCTCATCGATGAAAAAATTGTCTATAATTTACCTGATCATTCTAATTTCTGTATTGCAACTAATTCCTATTAATGCTCAGTATAAGACGCCGGCAAGTAAGATATTTACCAGGCAGGATACACTACGCGGAACGATAACTCCGGAGAGAGCATGGTGGGACCTGACATATTATCATCTCGATATAGTTGTTAATCCATCTGATAGCACAATAAACGGAACAAACACAGTAACATACAGAGTAATTAAACCTGCCGGTCTCATGCAGATTGATCTTCAGGAGCCGTTGAAAATTATTAAGGCAGTTCAGAACAATAATGTTCTTAATTTTAAACGTGAGGG
>PMJC01000316.1 GCA_003157235.1 Methanosarcina sp. | reverse complement strand
CAGGTATATTCCCATCTATACATTTGATTTCTCCCTTTTCAGTTAAATAATCCAGGATTTCTAGAAGCTCTTTTTTCTTGATATCTAGATCGTATCTAGCCTTAAACTCGGATATTATGTGGAGAATATCCAGGTTCCTGTTCAAGATGATCTTTTCTATAAATCCAGCAATATCTTCGTACCGAGCCCAGGGATAGATGACCCATCGCCATTTGATAATTTTTTGGGCATAAAAGTCAGGNNTGAGTGTATCACCTGTATCAGTCAAATCATCAACAATCAGCACTTTTTTTCCATTTATATCCACAGAAATTGGGAACCGAATATTTGACTCTGGCCGCATTTCTGACGTTATTGCGTAATGCTCAATCCTCATTGAAATAAGGTTATTGAAAAGCAATAAATCTGAAATCAGCCTCCCAGGTACATAGCCGCCCCTCCCGATGGCAACAATTATATCAGGAACATAACCCGATACTCTGATTTTTCGGGAAAGAATTTTGGAAAGCCTTAAAACATAATTAAAGCTTATAGCCTCGCACCTTAAGGAGTTTTTATCTTCCAGAGAGGACATGGGATCCCGTACTTGACTATTTTTTCCTTGCATAAAATAAACACCTCCAGCCTATTGTCTTGCAGGTTACATAAATACGAATTTATGGATGATTTGAGTTAGAGTACATTGAACCCTGTAGAACAATTAACTGTATACTTCAAAATATCTCCTAGATCTTACTTCTTCAGCCAATGCAATATAAGGTGTTTTGTCCTGCTTAACTTTTCTTGTCTTTTCTAAGTACAGCCCTCTGCAAGCAAAATTGATAGATGGAATATGTTAAGTAATTTATATAAAGATAAATAAGGATTCTCATATCGAAATATGAAGATAAAAACGACGCAAAATGTCTAAAGAAAGGTCTATAGAGCGCTATTTTTATACTAACAAACCTCACATTAAAGTCGGAAAATCGCTATATTTAGTATTCAAGTTGTGCATAAAAATATTTAACCTATGAAAAATGAGAACTACTTAAAAAAGCTATTTCAGATCCCAAATAGAATAGTTACTCTAAGCAATAAACTGAATGCAAAAAACAGTTAATTCCTTTTACTAAATAACCTAGGCAATACATAATTATTTTGAGATAATTTCCATGTCAGTTTCCTAATCTTGAGCCAATATCTATAAGCAATACACTTCTTGCCTTTGTTTTGGGCTGAGCTAATCAACTCAACTTATTTGAGGTAATAACCTCAATATCATAGTAGAGATATAAAATGCTACAGAGAGTACTCAAAAACAGAAGTTTAATGAAAGCTCAATAAGGAGAACATTTTTATGTCAATAATAAACACCTCACAAGGAGTAGGAGGTATCCTGAACAATTTCAGGGACCTTGTAGAAGGAGCAGAAAAGATCACTTTTTTGGGAACTCCAGGTTTCTGCACTCCCTTTGCTGAACTTCTAAGTTTTGTAGTCCGGGGCAAAAAGCTTGCCTTCATCCCCAGTCTAGACTTTGAGAAAGCTAGATCGATCTATATGACTCCTGAGGGTATGCAGCTTGGAGAGTTCACAGATGCACATGCTGACGTGATCGTCCTGCTCGGTGGACTTGCAATGCCGAAAACGGGGATACATCCTGAAAAAGCAAACGAAATTGCCAGAAAGGTCCTCGAAAATTCGGGGAAAAAAAGAATTATCGGATTATGTTTTCAGTCTATGTTCATGCAGCAGAAATGGGATAAAATAATCAACTTTGATTATGTTATCAACGCTGATCTGGCTGTAGAAGTGCTGGAGATCTAAAATTCCATGCGATTTCTTTTTCCTACCTAAAAATAATATGGATAAAAACAAAAGTTTTATATTCAAGATCTAATTGATCTTCAATGTCAGAGTTATGATTTTGATCCTATAGCCTGGGCAAAAACAGGAAGCATTTTCCTGGCGGATAGATTGCCACTGAAACATCTTCATAAAAAGGAAATTAAAAGGCCTATTTCCAAATATAGATAAAATCAGAATCAACTGCCTGAAAAATTACAAGAGTTCACACAGTATAAATAGAATGGAAAAAATTTGCAAAATATGCTAAAAAATGGTATATGAAAAATGAAACGGATAATATCGGAAAATTCCTGTGCTGGCTCTGGCCTGAAATTTCGTATGCTCAGCTTCAAGTCAGATAGGATCTATATTTTATCACTCATGCATTTACCTATTTATCAGGTTTTTTACGTTACATTTTAGTGAAGTTGTTAAAGAATAACACTATATAGTCTCTATCGATATATTCAAAATAACGCAACTATTGTATTTGGAAAAAGCAGAAGGTTTTGATAAGGATAAATCATCTTTAATTCACGAAGAACAATATCGTTTGTATCTCAGTATAGATATAAACTTTATTGTGAGACATGATAGATGGAACAAACATGAATTGTAATTATAGATAGGACAGATAAATTAATTATTTCTTAAATAATAACTCAGGAGTTTCTATCTTTTTCTTCTGAAATTCACTAGTAACTGATTTATTGTTTAAGTACGTTGGGGAGTGAAAAGTGCCAGGTTTGATAGGACTTGCTGTAATTTTACTGGTTTTCGCATTGGTTACATATATATTGGGCGCACAAGGAATCGAAGGCTTATCTATGAATATTGCGAAGTGGCGTGCAATAATTTTTGTCGTACTTGCCATTATTTCGTATATATTTTAAGGTGATTGATAACATACAAAATGTTGTTTCCACTTCGTATTTCTATAAAAAAAATTCGGAAAAAACTTGAGGTTTGCGGAATTCTCACTACTTTTGAGAATATTTATTCTACGCACGTTATTTTACATAGTTGTATTAAGTTGGTTGAAGAATAATTAGTGTGCGAGAGTAGCTCAATAGGCCAAAAGCATCAAATTGAGAGTCTGATCTTGTAGGAGTTCTGTGTTCAAATCGCACCTCTCTCACCAAATAGAAGTTGAGATTATGGTAGAAACAATTTGATATCCTTCAAAATGGAAATGTAAATGCTCTCACTGTGAAGCAACTAACACAATTTCTGTGCCACATATCTTGGTGCAATGAATGTGGAAAAGCATTTGCTGGTTCTGTAGCGCACACCGAAAAGTGATTAAGCCATATATCAAGGAAATCGAATTTTTAATCAGCAGAACTATATGCAGTTGAAATGAAAAATCAATAGCATTAAACCTTCAACTCATTAAACCACAGTGTTTATTGTACTTAATTTTAGATCTCAAGTCTTAAGTCCCAACAAGCATATTTCAACTACATGAAAATCCCCACTCCAGATAAAATCAGGTATTTTTATGAATGAGCTGAATATTCGAGAAACTGACAGATTGGAAATAACATTCTAATCGATGATCACACGCCAAGGTTAGTAACAGAAAATACCGATATATGTAGAAAACTGCAATTCCCCGTCCCTAGAATACTCCTCGTCGAACACGAACTTTCATGCCTGATTAAAGTTTGTGCTGGCGCTGAGGAACATATCGTACTTGTGGATGGCTACAGTCATCAAAGCCGGTTTTTGAATAAGGCAGCGCTTTTAGAGGCTGATCTTGGCGGAATAAAAGCTGTTATCCTGAACCATGGCCATCCTGATAATTTTCTTGGACTTGTCGAGCTCTTGAAACTCATAGGTAAAGAGCGAGATAAAGGAGTCTCTCTTGATCTCCATCCTGACGTTTTTCTTGAACGCCGCACGAATAATCCCTCAATTGGACCTCCTGTCACAATGCCTTCACTCGATGAAGGTATTTTGATAGAAGCAGGAGTTTTTCCCATAAAGTCAAAAAGAACTTTACAGATTGCAAATAGCTTTATTCATACTACATGAGAGGTGAAACGAACAACAGTATTAATGAAGAGGAACTATTCTGGGCTGAAGCAAAAATCGATGGAAACTGGACTATTGATCCTTTCAAGGATGATCAGGCTTGAAAATAAAACTGAAAAACAAAGAGATTGTTTGTTATTAGCAATTGTGCTCATACATGAATTATTAATACAGTCTAGTATGCTAAGAAAATTACAAGGACGAATAAGGTTCATGCAATTCTAGGAGGCTTTCACCTGACAGGGCAATTTTTTGACCACATAATTCAGCCTACAATTGACGAAATGAAAAGAATCAAGCTTGATTACATTGTACCCATGCACTATACAGGCTGGAAAGCGATAACAAGTTTGCAGAGTAAATGCCTGAACAATTTCTGCTCAATAACGTCGGCACCATGTATGTGTTGTAATGAGAATCCTTAATAATGTAAAATTTATACAGTTGAACTTGAGAATCAATAGCATTAAATCTGTAATTGTTTAAAATGGAAAATTTAAACTACATTGTTTATTGTGTTTAATTTTGTACTCCAAGTACACAAGTCCTAAGAAGATATGGAGTTGAAAAATGGATCTCTTAAAAAAACACAGGAAAAATGTACATATTGCGGACAATGCCTTGAAGTCTGCCCTCGATATAATGATCACGAATTGATTGAAAAACTCTGCAAATATTTAGAAGGAAATTCAGACATTGATTCCGGCTCTCTTCTTCGTTGTCTCACCTGCGGGCTTTGTACCTGCGCTTGTCTTGAAGGACTTGGAATCAAGCCACTTATTTCTCCTGCCCGACAAAAGTGGATAAATGAAAACGGGCTTACTGACATACAGACCATAGTGGATCCGAATGCTCAAAATAACATCTTCAAAAAAATCGCTGAAATGAGTGAGATTCCAATGTATAAAAATAGTCTCGGTTCTGTAGTTTATTTCCCAGGTTGCGCGGGTACCTACATCAATACCAGCATGGCGAAAGCTGCAGTTGCTCTTTTGGAGAAAGCAGGGGTAGATTACACTGTTCTGAGTGGGATTGAGTACTGTTGTGGAACTGTATCTGCAGGTGCTGGTAATCCTAGCTCTATCCACAAGAACGGCCAGCAAAATATCAAGGAAGTACGAAAAAGAGAAGCAAAAATTCTTATAACTGCCTGTCCAGGAGGTTTCAAAGCTTTTAAGGACATATATCCAAGGATGTTTGGACAACTTGATTTCCAGGTCATGCAAGTTTCCAAATACCTAGAACTTCTGTTAAGAAACGGTAAACTTAGTCCTGAGACTACTCTTAATCACAGAATTTTTTATCATGATCCCTGCCACTTGACCCGGGGAATGAGAGTCTATCAAGAAGCAAGAAATGTGCTTGAAAAAATCCAGGGGACCGAACTTGCCAATAAAACTCCTAAAAACTCAGCATGTTGCGGTTTTGAAGGTTGAGTAAGAATTAATTATCCTTCTGAATCCCTTTCCATGGCATCGGATAGATTCAGAGCTGCAGAAAAATTGGGATGTGATACAATCATCACGAATTGTGGGGGTTGTATGCAGAACCTCATTGAGGCTGGAAAAAATGAGAAAATAAGGGTCTTTGACCTTACTGAGTACCTTCCCCTTGCTTGCGGAATAAGAATAGAGCGGGAAAATCAGAATATGCTTGAGCTAGTCAACAGGGCTTATCTGCTCTGTATTTCAGGTTACTGTGTTGCTAGTTATTGCATTAGATACTTTATGACTATTATAGTTTTGTTCTTCTGAAAAATCTTGACTCAGCTAAAACAATAATATATATCTTTATTGTTCTGTGAAATCTTCGGTCTTGGGAATGAGCTATTTAAACCCATAAACACCTGAATCTTGATTTTTCGATAGCGTGTATAATTTTCTGCAAAATTTACTCTATCCCCCTTTACTCTTCTTTTTTATTACCATTCCATTACAATAAATAGTATAGGACTTATGCACTTGAAGTACAAAATAAAGCACAATAAACATTGCTTTTAAATTTGCATTTTAGACAATTGAAGGTTTAATGCTATTGATTTTCGAGTTCAACCACGTAAGTTCTAGATTTGTTCTCATGTTCTCTATTGAACGTTTAAGATGTGGTTAGACTAATTATAGTCAACTCACTAATTAATTACATTTTTAAAAATCAATTGTAGTTGCAAACATAATTATTGAAGCTTAAGTTGCTCGAAATTTTATAACCCCGAAATAAAAAAAGGGGGGCATATAAACAAATGTCCTCTGGAAATCTTTCTGTCTTTTTTATTGGGCTTTTTTAGTCCAACATCGCATTTAAGTTTAGTAGAAAAAAGTATGTACTTGAAGATGTCAGAAAAACACCGAATCAGATCAATTATTAAATTTTACTTCAGGCTTATTTCTCACATAAACTTCTTCATTTGAGTTTGTCCTTATATCAGTTTACATTACATAATTTTTTTTCCAATTACTTTTCCATATACTTCCAAGGTCTTTTCAGCTATTGTTTTCCAGTTAGATTTCTTTTTGAGAAGATCATACCCGTTTTCCCCCATTCTGTTACGGCCAAGTCCTTCAAGGACATAATTGAGTCCCCAGGCAATAGATGAGGGTTCTTTATGAGTAATAACGCCTGTTTTGAAGTTTTCCACAAGTGCTACTGCATCGCTTGCAACTACCGATTTCCTTGCGGCCCAGGCTTCAAGCACAACAATTCCGAAGGGTTCATTCCTGCTAGGTACACAAACAAGGTCACAGGAATTAAACCATTCTATTACAATCTCATCCGGAGCATACCCAAGAAAATTGCAGGAATTACCAATCCCAAGCTTCTTAGCTTGATATTCACAGTGAGAGCGTATTCCACCCTCTTCAATGATTACAAATTGTGCATTATTTTTTTTCAGGACTCTTGCTGCGGCTTTAACTAACAAGTCAGGCCATTTCTGAGATGCCATCCTCTCCATGAAAAGCACTACTGAGAGACATGGATGGAGGTCATAGCGCCTTTTTATACTTCCTGGATCAATTTTTCTGTTTATTTTACCCACATTTATGCCATTCGGAATCTC
>PMJC01000145.1:3390-3811 GCA_003157235.1 Methanosarcina sp. | reverse complement strand
TAAAATAAACTGTCAATTTGATGCTTGTTGAATTTATGCTGACCTCTGCAGTCCTAAGATCCAGAATAAAAGGGGAAAAGCCTCTTTTCCTTGATGCATCAATAAGTGCCCGAGCTGTCCAGTCTTCTGGGTCGGTAACTATGATACCTATTTTTTTCATAAAATATCATCTGATGGATACCAAATCAAGTTTACGATAAAGAAATATTGGAAAACTTTTCAGCCGTCAGCGTGAACAAGGAGGAATTAAATCCAAATGAAATTATAAAATAAAGTACATATGTATATATTATACCCTGATGAAAAGACGATGAACGAAATCAAAATTAATTTATACATACCATCCCAATCAAGAATGTAAAGAAAATTTCGATTTACATCTAATTTTTTTCTTTGTGGGAATCCTGTTCAAATCTTTCTC
>PMJC01000145.1:0-3381 GCA_003157235.1 Methanosarcina sp. | reverse complement strand
CTACTTGATAGATATTATAACACAAAGCTGTATGCAACATCTTCAGACCCCCTTTGTAGACAGTAGTGACAACAACTTATTCTGCGTTGGATACCTTTTTAGTGATTGCATAAACTCGTTGCACTTAAGCTTTTTTGAGCTAATCCTCTTGTTTCTTAATACATGACTCATTTTTAGAAGAGGTTTTTTCTCCCCCCTCTTTTCATTGTTGCATCATAACCTTTTGATTTTGCTCCAAAGTATCCTCAATCTCTGTAAACCATTTCATTTTTTCAGATAAATTTCCTTGGAAATCATGAAGTGGTAAAATTGTTGTTTCGAATTTTCGGATCGGGGCCTGATCCCTTTCTATTATGCTATGAAGTTTATATCAAGATGTGACTTATCATCCTTTTTGGCCCAGGATCCATCTCTACTTAGTCTTATTTTGCTTTATTTTCTCGATGTTTATCCGCTTTTGCATATTCAATATCTGAATGGATAAAAGTAGAGTCCTAACAATTATCTTTTTTATCTTCAACCCAAGACAATCAAGATGGTTTTTACAACTGTCTCTACATTTTATCTTCTTTGAAGTTATCAATAGTTTTTTTAGGAATGAACAGATTGTTTATTTTTTGGTATGTACTCAGGAAAACCAGGAAATTTTCTGGAAAAAATTCGATTAAACATTGTTTCTCAAGTTCCAAAACAAAATACCACCTTAGCTTCATTGATCCCTATTGAGACTGTTTTGAATAGATTCGTGGGCTCAAAAATGATACGAAAAGATTTCCAATCAATTAAGGAATCAATTCCAGCAAGTGTGTCTCCAACTGATTAAAGAAATGTGTATTTCGTTTAAAAGCAAGTTAATAGGAGTTTTCATGAGTAAAAATTATTGTTAAGAAATTTAAACTNNTCTAATACTCAAATGCATAGGAGTTTATCGAAATTTTCGTCAATATCTATTGAACTCGACAAGTTGAGATCACCTGAATTTCAGCCATAGTGGAGATATTTTATCCACTCTTCTTTTGAAAAGATCTATGTAATCTTTCTAGCATTGAGCTTCACAACAGAAAGTGGATTCAACTTAACATAGCTAATCCAAAATCTGTTCAGGATAAAAATTCGTTTTATTACCTTCAAAATGTCCAAACTTAACAAGGTATCAGCAAATATATAAACTGTAACAACATTTATAGACTGTATTCACTTTAAAGGTTAATTATAACAATATAATTTGAAAATCTACCTAATAGTTCCATGATATTTTTTTAGTTGACAAAATATCCGTAAAACTAGAAGTATCGAAGGAGTTAACATGAAAGACTACGAAGTAAAAGTGTTGGATGAAAAAGATCACCTATTCATTGAAACCTTGAAAAATCTAGGAATTTCAAGAAATGTAGCTACTATCGTGGCATATCTTATGAATGGAGACGAAAAATCATCTCATGAAATTGAAATAAGTACTGGATTAAGGCAACCAGAAGTCAGTCTTGCGATTAGATTAATGCGCAATAATTCATGGGTCAGTGTGCGATCGGAAAAAAAACCTAGGAAAGGGCGACCGATGAATATTTATTCCCTAATAACTCCGGTTGATGATATTAGAAGTTATTATGAAAACAAAATTTACAAAAAATATAGAGGAAACATTTCAACAATCACGAAGCTGAAGATAATTAGCAAAAAAGTGCCCTTACTCCTTCAAAATAAAGACCTTGAGCAAAATTAGCTACACAATTGCTTATTATCCTTTTTGGGATTCATCATGCCGGTAAAATCAAATTTTTCAGGATTTTTCGTACTTTATCTTTATTCCCCCGAAAACTTTCTTACAAGATTCTAGGTATTTTGCATCTCAGATGAAAAAGAGTACTCCTAGAAACCTCTTATTTCACTGAATCAATTATATACCATCCATATTCATATGATAAAATTATAAGAGTTATAGATATCCTCAAAAGTTAATCTTTGCCTCCTTGGCTCTATATTGCAGCTTTTACTAATTGCCTACATTGGTATAATTTTTAAATTAATTTTCTTCATAACTTTTTGATTTTATCCAATGACTAATAATATTTTTTCCCACAAACGAATAGTTACCTTTATTGAATAATGAATGAAATAGCTCAATTCCATTTTCAATTCTCATACCTCAACGGATCTATAGCATTATTTTGTTCAAAAGCTTCTAGTCTTTCAATACACGAACCACATTTCCCACAAGCAAGTTCACGTCCATTGTAACATGTCCATGTTTTGGAATAATCAACCCCTAGCCTAAGTCCAATTCTCAAGATATCTCCCTTTGTTAAATTTAGATAGGGGGCCTCTAACTCAATAGCTGTATAATCACAAAGTTTTAACACGGATTTCATGGCTTCTACAAATTCCGGTCTGCAATCTGGATAGACTGCATGATCTCCAGAGTGGGCTCCGTAGAGTATTGTATTGATTCCTCTTGAGATCGCATAAGAAGCCGCTAATGCGATTAAAACCATGTTCCTGTTAGAAACTACCGTGCTCTTCATATTCGATGCAGCATAGTGCCCTTTTGGAACTTCTATTTCACATCTTGTAAGAGAAGATGGTGCAAGAGAGTTTAGAACTTCAAGATTATAAACCCGATGAGGAACTTTCAACATCAAACATGTCTCAATCGCATAGTGAACTTCTCGATTATGTTTTTGATTATAGTCAAATGATATCGCTTTAACTTCGTATCCCCTACTAACTATGTCGTACAGGAGGGTTGTGGAATCAAGACCGCCGGATAAAATAATTGCCGCTTTCATATGTTCCTCTGGTTTCTCCAAAATGGTTTATGAAACTGAGTGAGAAGACTTTAATTTTATGAATAATACTTTTCTACATTCTCCTTACATAATATCTGAGAAGTGTCTTTTTGGCCATTTAGATACACTATGATACAATGATTTAGAGAATCGTATCGATTTTTCTGTGAAATCACATCCAAAATCAATGTTCATCTCTCTGACATGATCACTTTTCAACTAGAAAATAATTTTTAATCAACACAAAACAACTAAGACCCATTTTTAAATTATTTCGATTTTTGAGTGGATTAATATGGAATTTTCAAGGAGATTTGAATCCAGAAACTTAAGATCATAACTTATTTTTTAGCATCCAGTTTTGTCATGAGCCCAGCTAAATTGGCCGGGATCGCTCCTATTGCTGTGCATGTCTCAAGAGAAAGCCCTTTACAAGTAACGTCAAGATGGTATTTACCTCTATTTACAATTTCTTTTGGGAGTCCTTTGTACCCCAATCCTACAAGGAAGAGAAATGAGTGATTTCGGAGAGCATTTTCTGCAATTTTTTCAGGCAAAACCTGCCTTTTGGGATCTGGTTTTGAGGTAGTAATCA
>PMJC01000304.1 GCA_003157235.1 Methanosarcina sp. | reverse complement strand
CTAAAACAGATATATGCAACAAAAAAATTTTATTCTTCTGATTTTTCAAATGATTATGATTTTTTCATTTTTTCAGGAAGCTGGAGCCATTACGCAGCCCATAATCACCATCCTAATATGTGGTACTGCCACACACCTGTAAGGGCATTTTATGACCTCTACGACACTTTCTTACATAGACAGGATGTTATATCCCAACAGGCTTTTCGTTTGTGGGTACATGGCCATAGATGGATGGATCAGCGATCAGTGAATAATATAGATCAACTTGTCACTAATTCAAAAAATTCTCAGAAAAGAATTGAGAAATACTATCACAGAACCGCTGACATAATTTATCCTCCAGTTAATGTTTCAAAGTTTAGATATAAGGAGTATGGGGATTTTTGGCTCTCGGTAAACCGACTTTACCCTGAAAAAAGGATCGAATTGCAAATAAATGCATTTCGAGAGACGCCTGATGAAAAACTTATCATTGTAGGTGGTCATGCAAAAGGTGATCACTCTAAAAAGTATGCAGAAAATATAATCAATGGATTACCGCAAAATGTAAAAATACTTGGAGAAATTCCCGAGAAGGAATTAATTGATCTTTATGCCAGATGCAAAGGCTTAATCTGTACAGCGATTGACGAAGACTTTGGGCTAACTCCTGTGGAAGCAATGGCAAGTGGAAAGCCTGTTATCGCGGTGAATGAAGGTGGATTTAGGGAAACAGTTACTGAAAAAACGGGACTTCTGATTAATGCAGATCTCCATAGCATTATAGAGGCTATCAAATTCATATCAAATAAACCTGAGAGTTATAAGAACGCTTGTCTTGAGCAGGCAAAACGCTTTGATCTTTCGATTTTCAGCAAAAATATAAAAAATATGATAAAAAATGATTTTTAGGCATCTAAAAGAGCTCTATGACTACAGGAACCTTATTGGGCAACTTGAGCAGCAGATTCAATTCTTTTGATCCAATGACTATAATAATCTTTTATTGTTCCTCTGAAAAAATATTCACCCCCTTTTTGACATTGCTCTGTTTTCAGAGAAAGGAGAAAACCTTTTTGGCACCAATATAGAATTGAAAAATGTAGTGACAAATTCTATTGAAAGTAAAAATCATATCGATTTAAAAAACCAAAAGAATCGTTATGCTTCTTGATAGATTTGTTATGAACTGTTACTATATATAATCGTACACACAATTCATATGATTGGCATGAAAAAAAGTATCATTTTGATGTAATTTTAACAATTATAGATGGAGGTCTTCTTGCTTACTCTGTAAATGTGTAATATAAGTGAGGTGAAATCTTGGTTTTATCGGTGAGTGATGAAGGAATAGATGAGAAGAAATAATGCGCATTCTAAGAGAGAAAGTAAGAAGACAGAAGTAAAAAGAGTTATACTCTATTTGAAGTTTCATGTTTTTACTGTATGCCAGAGCCGAGCTGCTAATGCTGGGTATGAGTGAGAACTTGTGATAGCTTGTTGTAAAAATGTCAATAAAAATTGTAGTAAAAAAATAAATTATTGAAATGAATATAATTGATAAAAAAACAAACAACAACCATATAGAGTCCGTGCTAAATGTTTTCGAAATATTGCTAAATACAAAATACATTATTCCAATAGTAATTATTATTACAATCATGGCATAATGTTTAATTTATATGTGTTAGAAAATTCGTATAATTCATTGTTTTATAGCAGACAGATACCCTTGAAAAACAAAAAAACATTCTCAAAAAGTAGTTCTTTTGATGTTATTAACTGGGTAAAATAATCTATAAAAGTTTTAATGAATTTTTCACTAAGTATGCCAATAATACTGTCACCTATAGAATTGTCTAATATTCCACACGATACATTTGAGCGCATAAAGAAAAGGCTTAAGTAAGGTGGCGTATATGTCACGCCAGAGCACCGTGGATAACTTTCTGGCAAAGGGTTTGCTGTGCATTTTGAATGGGATGGAAAATCTAATACAATGGTCATCGGTTAAGAAAATTTCTTGCCTGAAGGTCTCGATTTCAAAGCAAACATAAATTTCAAGTTTTGAGCAATGAAAATGAAATAGATATCAGACTCCAACTTTATATAATGAATGCTTTAGATAATTATTGCGGAAATAAGCACAATTTATCATGATTCCTCACTTAATCGAAGACATATAAAGTTATAGCAGTTTACAGGACTGTTCGCATAGACTCTAAATAGATACTTAACACAAAATCAGGCTCCTAATCCAGGCTTTTTCTCATGAATTATGGTATTGTTGTACTAATTTTTTATTTCATTCGATGCGGTCCCACATTTGATGAAAAAAGGTTTTTCTATAACTATGCTGGTAATAAGATTGGATTTCATGCGTCTTCGGTTAAGTGAGAAACTATGATAAATTACCCCATTCACACAGCAGTGTTCCAAAACATTAATTGGTTAGGAGTTATGCACTTCAAGTACGAAATCAATGAAGGTTTAATGCTATTGATTTTTTTAGTTCAACTGCGTAAGTCCCATTGGTTGATGTTTGGATAAAGTATCTATTTTAGCTTCAGTGCTAGAAATTGGGACTATTTTTGCTCCAAAATCGATAGCCTTCAGGCAAGAAAGTTCCTTAAACGATGATTGATGAATATATTTAAGTTTCCACACCCAAATCCAGTATTTTGAGACATTTAACATTACTTTTTAAAGGCTTTAAAAGTAATTTTTTGGTAAAATAAACACATATCCGGATTCTTTTGCTTGTAAATCATTATTTTCAATTTTGATAAAACCTCAGGTATACACTCATTATTCCATTATTTTTGCGAAAAATCTCTTACCAGTTCATTTGCTCGGAATAGGGACTCAAAAGTGCCGGCATCGCTCCAGAATCCATTAAGAATTCTGTATCCCATTACGTCCTCATTTATATAATAGTTGTTCACATCCGTGATCTCAAGTTCACCTCTTCTCGAGGGCTTGAGGGTTTTAATGACATCGAAAATTTTACAATCATATATATAGAGACCTGTAACTGCAAAATTGCTTTTTGGATTTTCAGGTTTTTCTTCGATACCAATTACCGTGTCTCCTTTCAATTCTGCAACCCCAAACCTGTTGGCATCGATGACTTCCTTTAGGAAAATCTTTGCTCCACTAGTGAAACCCAATATATCGTCTTTGATGTTATCCTGGAAAATGTTATCTCCAAGAATAACTGTTACGTTGTCCCCATATACAAAATCTTTTGCAAAGGAAAGGGCCTGAGCGATACCGCCGGCTTCCTCTTGAATTTCAAAAGTGAAGTGAACCCCAACTTCCGAGCCTGATCCTAAAAGTTCAAGGAAATGTCCGGCATGACCCCGACCTGAAACTATCATTATGTCTTTGATTCCTGCATTAATGAGGGTCTGTAGTGGGTAATAAATCATAGGCTTGTCATAGACCGGCAGCAACTGCTTGCTGNNGTGGGTAATAAATCATAGGCTTGTTATAGACAGGTAAAAGGTGCTTGTTCGTTACTTTAGTCAAAGGGTAGAGCCGACTGCCTGATCCTCCTGCAAGAATAACTCCTTTCATTTGGATCTTTCCTCCATATATGTTTTAAGGGCTTCTTTCCAGTGCCTCATGGGTTCCGTTTTCGTATTAACCATAACCGAATATTTAGGGCGTTTCGCCTTTCTTGGAAACTCATCTGTTGAACACGAGACAACATTTCCTATGAT
>PMJC01000415.1 GCA_003157235.1 Methanosarcina sp. | reverse complement strand
TCTCCTGGCATAGGTAATGATGGTATTGAAGGTAGAGCTGGAGTTATCTTTCCGGTTGTAATTGTATTAATTCTTAAATCTGCTTTTTCAAGGGTGTACTATCCCTGATTTGGTATAAAATCTGATTTTTTACTATTTTTGCATTGTCTGAACCTTTACGAGTTTTCATGTATAGAAGGTAGTTTTGTATCTTAAGGGAAATGGATCAAAGTCCAGAATATCAGTTATATCGTAAATGTTCAGGGATACTTAATCAATTTCCTTTGGGAATTAATTTGAAAAATTGTTCATGATAATTTATTCACAATATTTCCAGGAGAATTTACATGCAAAATACGGATACTACAAAGTATATTATTCATTCTAAAATTAATGCTGATGGTGTAATAGAACGCCCTGATATCGTAGGTGCGATTTTTGGCCAGACTGAAGGATTACTCGGGGCTGATCTTGATTTGCGTGATTTGCAAAAGACTGGCAGAATTGGTAGGATAGAGGTAATGGTTATTGCTAAAGGGGGGAAGACCAAAGGAAATATCTTTGTCCCCTCAAGCCTTGATAAGGTTGAGACATCCATTCTCGCTGCATCTCTCGAAACTATTGATAGGGTAGGTCCTTGCAGCGCTAAAATTGAGGTCTTCCAAGTAGAAGATGTAAGAGCTGTAAAGCGCAAAAAGATCATTGAAAGGGCAAAACTTATCTTCACCAAAATGTTTGATGAAACTGTGCCTGAATCACAGGAACTTGCTGATGAAGTCCGGCAGTCTGTAAGGGTTGACGAGCTTACTTATTATGGGAAGTCCAAAATTCCCTGTGGGCCGAATGTTCTTAATTCAGATGCCATTATTATTGTTGAGGGGAGGGCTGACATCCTGAATCTTCTCCGCTATGGTATAAAGAACACTATTTGTGTGAGTGGAACAAATATTCCTCCTGAGGTTGCAGATCTTACTAAAAAGAAGACAGTAACTGCTTTTACTGATGGTGATCGCGGAGGCGAGCTAATCGTTCGTGAGCTTTTGCAGGTAGCAGATATTGACTATGTTGCTCGTGCTCCAGATGGGAAGTGTGTGGAGGACCTTGTCCAGAAGGAAATTATTAGAGCCCTTCGCCGAAAGGTTCCAGTGGAACAGATTATCGAAAAATATGGAATTCAGGAAAGGGAAGTAGAAGAAGACGCCTGCAGGGTTGAAAGAATCCCAAAAAGGAAGATTAGGGCTCCCGAAGTTGTTCCAAGAATTGCCGAGAAGAAGTTGCACAAGCGTGTTAAGATACACAGGGTCTCCTCAAAATCAGATTTTTATGGAGAGAAACTTCCAAAGGAAGAAGATACTGAGGGAGGAGGTTATGGACAAATATTTGAAGAGGTTCATGAAAAAATTCCTGAAAAGCTTCCCAAAAAAACCTTTGAAAAAGTTTCTGGGAAAGAGTTTCTCTTAACCGAAACAGTAGATACAAGACCTGTTGTCTCAAACTCCACAATTTTGTCTAGGCCATCCCAAAAAGCCAGAGTTCCGAGAGGAAAACCTCCAAATGATAAGGTTTCAGCCATGAAGGTTCCTGGGGGTGAGGCTGTCAGAGTTTCTCCTGCACCGGCAAGGATAGCTTCTGTTTCTCCTGAAGCTCTCAGGTTCAGGCCTCACGTTGAAGCTCTTAAAGGGACTCTCACAGCCAGGATTTTGGATCCTGAGGACAAGGTGGTCGAAGAAATTGCAGTCCGTGATCTTACCAGCAGATTGAAGGCTTATAAGGATGATGTTTTAAGTGTCGTTTTTGATGGTGTAATTACTCAAAGACTTGTAGATATTGCTTCAAGCAATGCAATTAAATGCCTCGTAGGTATAAAACTTGGCAATCTTGCCAAAATACCTGCTGATATGGAAATATTGACTTCTAAAATGCTATGAGAGGTCATTTTTCTTTTCATTTAACTTTTTTACAGTTGTTATTTTTATTTGTTTATTTGACTTTTAACAGTTTCTCTTTTTTATTTATATAATTTTATTTTGCATGTTACTATCGAATATTCTTTGATTTCTTAAAACTAATGTTATTATATACTTTGTTTTCTTGTTGTGTCCTTGCGTCATTGATCAAATCTGAAAAATGAATAAATTTCCAATTTCTGGAAAAATTTAGAAATAGTATTGTGTTTATGATTTATAACAACTATGGAAATTACTGGTTTGTTTCTAAAATTAAACTTCTCCTGCTCATTATCTTTTATTTAACTCTAATGCTGGAAGTCTCCTTCCTCGACACGCATCAGTGTGAAAGGTGGGGAATAAAAGCCATCAACTTTCCAAAACTATAGTTGAAAACACTATAGCTAGCACTTTCATAGTAGGTGACTTTAGTGTACAACAAATGGCTCAACCAAAGTAAAAAATAGTAAAAAGGGAAAGGAAATCAAACTAAAGAAAGGTCAAAATAGTTCTGCTCAGGGTCTAAGAAACTTATTTAGATTTGTTCAATTCTTGACCTATAAAGCAAAACTTGTAGGTAGAGTATAAAAAATAAGAATTGACGAAGAACAACAACTAGAAATATTGTTATGTGGAAAACTTCATGATATCCCTTCTTGGAAGCGTGTTATGATTTGTGGTTGCGGGAACAATATTGATAGGGATCGAAATAGTTCTATCAATATTTTGTCACGTTTCCGATCACAAGGTGCCTAGTGGATGGGCTATCAACAATTTGTTAATAATCTTCGAAATACAAAATTTCGCATGGATTTCAAATTTGATAACAGATGAAGGAATTACTAGAAGGAAGCCACTTACTAGGAGGGCATAAACACGATAGGGATGGGTAGTTCACTAGTTATTTACACGAACTAATGAATCATTACGATTTGGCATGATTTCACACTTTGATGCTAAATATCACACTATAATATATAATCCTTCATTATTTATCATAACCTTTATATAGAAATCTTTATTATCTTAAACTAGGAAATCTACTTCCTCAGCAATTCTTTTATCTGAATCAAAATAATATTAAATTGATCTTGTAAAATTGTAGGTCTGTTCGCTATGCACAAGGAAGAGCTCATACAACTACACACATATATGGCCCAAATGAAAAGGTACTTTGAAAGGAACGGGATAACGCATGAATTCGACGATTATAAGGCTTTATCCATAAGCCCTGTCCACATTCATCGGAGCAAGGCAGATCACAAGCGTGCAATATTTATTTTAGGAGGCGAGCTTGCGAATCTCATGTCTAGGGATGATTTTATTTCTGATGGACAATCAGTCCAGATGAGAGAATCTCTGAATTCCATTATCAAACTTATGGGTAGTAATTGATAGAGCTTCTTAAATCGACAAGGAATTCTTATATGAAAATGAAGGTTTGAGATATTTTTGTTTTGATATCAAAAGACGGTATGGATGTAAGTGCATTTTCATTACCATACCATCTTCTCCATCGGAGTAATATTTTTGTTCGGTCCAGCAGGGTATGAATCCTATGGACTTATATAATTTTTGTGCTTTTTTATTACTATTTCTTACTTCCAATCTTGCGTATTTAAGTCCTTTTGCAAGAAAAATGC
Source organism: Methanosarcina sp. (assembly GCA_003157235.1). Classification (GTDB taxonomy): domain Archaea; phylum Halobacteriota; class Methanosarcinia; order Methanosarcinales; family Methanosarcinaceae; genus Methanosarcina. Next base: position 7,752 of record PMJC01000415.1, on the reverse strand, counting down.
TACATATCGTGTATATCAGTTCTGTACCTATCCCTCTTCCACGGTACTCTTCTTTGACACCGACGGAAAAAATATGCCCTTCGTTCTCTGCGGAACGATAGCCTACGACATACCCCACGATTTTTCCATCCTGCTTCGCAACAAGGAAACCGTCTCTAGCCATTTCGTAAAAACTCATATATAGTAGAGAATTGTGCTCTGAAAACGCTTCTTTTTCAATCTCGATTATTTCCTGGAAGTCCTCAGGTGCAAAATGCATGATCATAATTTCATATATGTTTTGCCATTTTATTATCTCTTCGAAGGAAAGTGTCTCTGAGAGGAGCCTTAAGGTTCTATATTTAATAAATCTGATTTATAAAGGTAAATCAGAATCCTCTTTGATATGATATCTTTAGTTGATGGAGCAAATTATTTCTATCAAGAAGTCATTAAGTTTTATTTGATGCTGCAACATCTTCAGTCAATTTTTTGTAATCTGTAAGCAATGATCTCGGGTCAAAAAATGGTAAAAGAAGGATTCATTCAGAAGATACTATTTTTTTGTAATATAAAATTCAATTATGTTGAAAGTATTTTTTTCTTTATCTGGAGAAATAAACAATAAATTTTTTGTGATGTGTATTTAAAACTGAGGTCCAGAAAATTGCTGTTAACTTTCATATATTCCATGTTATGGAACCAGAGACAAGTAATATATTTGGAGATTGAAACCGAAGAACGAAATTCTCCAGAATATTAGTTCTGCACTTTAGATATAATTGGAAACTCTAAGCTGACACTTGATGTTATTAGCATAAATTAGTTAAGTAAAGGATATTCGGCTCATATTGGATACTTATTTGAAAGAATTGAGATAATGGGATTAAAAGTTGGAAGTATGCAATGATACAAAATTTTTTAACGTGGGAGTTCTCTCAAGAATGGATGGTAACAAACTGGAATTTGTAATTGTATCTGAATCCAATCAAAGAATTGATTAAATTTTTGAAAAGCACAGGAAGAGGAATGAAAATATTTCTAAAATGCTTGAATATAAGTCTAAGGCCAGAGGATAAACTTTCAATATTGTGGCAATGTTGGATCAGGACAAAGGATGCATCTTATTTGCAACAAATAAATAAGTGGATCTAATAGACAAATTTGCAAAGCAAATACCTTATGAGTAGAGAAAAAAATAGAATATCGAGGATTTCGATAAATTTCAATTTATAGCTGGTTGTTTATAAAGCATACATGCACATTTTGTTGAAATCGGAGGTTTAATTGAAATTCTCTATGGAACCTGAATATAGAGTAGAACCGATTTCAAGATAGGAACCTATCCCAAATCATCCATTGAAAGGACGTTGCTTTTTTTAATCAACTGGAATGTATAACATTTTTAATTTGTTAAGGTCAGTTATTGGAATTACAGCATATCAAATGAAATAAGTACTCATTCAAGACATTCTCAAACTAGTAACAGACTAAATTGAGCATCATAAACTTTTTCAGTAAAATTACTCATGAATCATAGAAGATTNNAACTCTCAGCAAATGATTTTGATTTAGCTAACTCTGTATATTTGACTCTTATCAATTTTCTGATTAGCGTAATTGATTCAATGATTTTGTTGATACTTTTTAATATTTTCTGGTCTTTAGATTTTAACTTTAAATCCCTAATTTGACAGATGATTTTTGTTATGCTTATAGGAGATTTTCATATTTGATAGGATGAAAAAAGTAATATCTGGTCAACAAATTTTGAACACTTTTTTATTGTTCTATTTAAAAGACAATTCTCTGTATTAAGATCTATATTTCTTCAAATTTTGATCGAGTTCTTAATAATTACTTTAACAGGTTATATCGTTTATAGTAAAAATATTGATCATGTTTTAAAAATTGGACAGCAAAAATGCTAAAATGAAACAAAAACCAGGCTCAAACATTTTCTTAGGCTATGATTGGGAACTGACAGATCTGAAATAATTTTAATGGAATTTTTAAGGCTTTCAAATTTTTTTTGAAGAAACGGTTATATTTAATTCTGATCGTAATTTGTACTCTCAAACTAAGGTTAATAATATAAAATTCTAATTTTTTGAATAAGCTATAACTAACTNNTTAATGTTAAGAGAGGTGGTATCATTTGATTGGAATTATTTCGGACTCACATGACAACCTAGGTGCTATTCGAAAAGCGGTGGAATTTTTTAATGATAATGAAGTAAAAGCAGTGCTACACGCAGGAGATCTCGTTTCTCCTTTCACTGCTAAGGTCTTTGAGAAATTGAAGTCACAACTTTACGTTGTATTCGGAAACAATGACGGAGACAAAGTAATGCTTACAAAATCGTTTGAAGATATTGGCGCGACTGTCTGCGGCGATTTTGGAAAACTGACAGTTGACAGCCTGCATATCGCCCTCTTGCACGGAACAAATGAGGCGCTGGTCAAAGCCCTTGCCAAGTCAGAAGATTTTGATGTGATAATTCGGGGCCATACTCATGATCCTGGGATCAAAGTCATCAAAGGAACGCTTTTGATAAATCCCGGGGAATGCTCGGGAGTACTTTTCGGAAAGGCGACTGTTGCAACTCTTGGGACTGCAAACCTCAATGTTGAAATCACAGAACTCAAAATGGGTTGATTGCTAACATCATCTTTTCTTTATATTCTGTGTCAAAAAGGTTCTGTCTTGGTTCTGTTTTATCTGTACCACACTTTCTGCATATGTACACAAGAATGCCATCTATTTTCTCAATATGCCAGTAGCTCAAAAATTAATCTAATTTTCAATGAATAATAGTGGGTAGATGTGCAAGCAAATTCTACATTTGTGTGCTCTGCGGAATGTAGGATAAACCATAAATAATTTAATTAATACAGGATCTCTGGAAGTTTCCATCCCCTAGCAAGCTGTGAGTATTGCGACTAGAATATAACAGGGAATGTATCAATTTGACAATTTTCGTTTTTTCTCAGGTTGCCGCAATACTGATGGATAAACTCCGAAAGAGCTGTTTTTCAATTTTTTATGTCGGATTCATCAAGTATAAGGACACCTTTTTGACGATATTTGTAATGGCTTTTGCTCGAAAAAATTGACAAGATCTGCAGAAGACCAAGAAGACTTTTCGAGGAAATGGCTTAATGATTGGTTATCTAAACACTTGCAACAGTAAATTACTATTTTTCTCATATTTTTCAGCATATAAGTGGGATCAGGCTGTTAGGGTAATCAATGAACGTTGAAACAGAATAATGAGGTTTCTTTTGAAAATATAATTCAAGATGTTTGTCAAAAATTTATTTTTCTACCGAAATATCTTCGATTTGATCAGCTCTCATACTGTTTTTTACTATATTTAATTTATAGGGGTAAAATTAGACTTTATGTTTATATGTGGAAAAGAAAAGTTACAAAGTCAATCTAAGTGGTGCATGAAGAAAACTTTTGACATGGAGATATGGTGAAAATGAATTCCTTTGTTCTGGAGTTTACAATAGTCGGTTCAGAATTTTGCATTATTTTTTATCGTTACTTATATTATATTAAGAGCTTAACAAAAAGTTAATGTAATGATCATACTATACGGAGTTTTAGATAAAAAAGGAAATATTGACTTCACTTGTTGGTTTGTTCTTTCAGAGTTAAGTTAACTTGACCTTCCCAGGTGTTTACCTTATAGTATTTGAGCCTGCATCTGATCTTCAAGCCCATGTCGTGCAAAATGTAATTGGGATGGAAATAGTAGAATAAGAAAGTTTTGAAATGTTTTCCGAGATGGTAATGTTTGAATCAAGGATTAAAAAGAGAACTTGAAGGTTTATCCCACTTTCCGTAGATATACACAAGAATTCTATCTATTTTTTCAATATGACAGTGACTTAAAAGTTAATCCAACTTTCAATGGATAATAGTAGGCAAACAAATTATAGATATGTGTACATCTACAGAATATCATGTGTATAGATATGCTAGGCAGTTTTCCTTCCAAGCTCGCAGAAGGAAAATAGGTAAGTGTCAGCAGAACCAAGGTTTCTGGACTTATATTTGAGGCAGATAAGATTGTACCGAATAACCCTCCAAGTATTCGGAGTAATATGAATGAATATTGAAGAGTGGGAAGAGTACAGATATGTTGAATCTGGAATAAAAACATTCATTGATAAAATGAAGGATTCCAAATTGAAAAAAATAGCAGAACATGTCTGTAATACCGGAGGAAAACGAATAAGGCCGATTATCCTTCTTCTAGCTAGCGAAATATGCTCAGGCTCGTATTATCAGAGTCTCAGCGCAGCTCTTGCAGTTGAAATGATGCATTCAGCTTCACTGATCCATGATGACCTGCTGGATCAGGGACTCATCAGAAGAAACCTGCCTTCAGCTCCTGAAAAATTCGGTCATTCTAGGGCACTTCTTTGTGGTGATTATCTCATTGCAAAGTCCATTGAGTTCATTTCTCCTTATGGAGAGAAGGTGATTAGAGATTTCGGGAAAGCTGGAATGGATATGGCTGAAGGGGAAGTCCTTGACCTGGGCCTTGAAGAGGAAAATTTCGGGGAAAGCAATTATTTCAAGTGCATTTATATGAAAACTGCTTCTCTGTTTGCGATCAGTGCTTCTATAGGAGCCTATATCGGAGGAGCGGATGAGGTTATAGAGGAGCATTTTTACTTATTTGGAAATTCTCTAGGAACTGCATATCAAATTGTTGATGATATTCTTGAATTTCTGGAAGTTGTTGAAGGCAAGAAGTCGAAATTCACATCTGAAACTTTGCCGCATGTTTATATGAAAAACATGTCAAAGGAAGAAGCAGTGCAGAAATCTTTAGATGCATTAAAGCTACACGTTGATGCCGCAAAAGAGACACTTATGACATTCAAGGAATGTCCGGCAAGAGATAAGCTTTTCCAGATTACCGATTATATGACTGTCGGTATTTTGGAAATGTTTGATTAACTCAGCTCTGGCTTAAAATTAATTGAATCCTACCTAATCCTTTATGCCTGAAATATAAAATTGTAACTATCTGTCTGTTATTTTAATTCTACCATATTTCCAATTTTTTCCCCTCTAACATTAGCAGGTGTATCCATGAAAGTATATGATAGTCCGCTGCTCAAAGTAAATGCCAGTACAGAAAATGAGAAAATAGTGCTCTATGCAGAAGGTCCTTTTTCCCAGCTCGCAAAACCTTTCTTGAAGCGCATTAATAATATTTTTGCCAAAGAAAAGCCTATCTCAATGAGTGAAGATAAGATTATTTTCTCCACATGGATACCACCTATTCCCGGCCCTGTCTTCAGCAGAGTAATGAGTGCTGAGATTGCAGCCATCATGAAGAAGAGAATTCCAGATCAGTTCTCAATTGGAATTACAGATCGCTGTCCCAATAACTGTATCCACTGCGGAGCAGCTGATATTAAACCGGAAAGAGAATTGACTCTGGATGAGATATGCGATGCTGTAGATCAAAGTCTGGACCTTGGTTCTTATCTTGTTTCCTTTGACGGAGGGGAAACAATGCTTCGAAATGATCTTGTCGAGATGGTTTCCAGAGTGGATAAGTCCAGGGCAATTACCACTTGTTTTACCTCTGGATTCAAACTTTCCGAAGAACGGGCAAAAGAGCTTAAGGCAGCATCTTTATATTCTTTAAGAGTCAGCCTTGATAGCCCTTTTGAACCTGAACATGATTGCGTTAGGGGACGAGCTGGCGCGTACAGCGATGCATTGTCTGGCATCAGGAATGCGATTGCTGCCGGGATACTTACTGATATGTTTGTGGTAGTCTCTCCTAATAACATCGATGACCTTGAGGAATTCTACAATCTTGCAACTGACCTCGGCATGCATGAAATTTCTATCTATGAAATCATTGCTGTAGGGCGCTGGCTTGATCACGAAGACGATGTAATCGGAGAAAAAGATATATTTAGGCTTGAAAAATTCCAGAAAGCTATGAATCTTAAACCAGAAGGTCCCAGAATTACTGCTTTTCCCTATTTTATGGGCCCTGATCTTTTCGGATGCTTTGCAGGTAGACGATGGGTGCATGTTGCTTCGGACGGAGAAGTAATGCCCTGTGCCTACACTCCCCTTTCATTTGGAAACATATGTGAAGAACCACTGGTGGCTATCTGGAAGCGTATGGGTAATCATAATGCTTACAAAAAGGATACGTCTTATTGTATGATGCGAAACCCCGTTTTCCGGAAGAAATATATTCATACAATTCCTCGGGGTGGAAAAATTCCTCACAGGCTTATATAACATTTTGGATACTGTCCTTTAATCAGATTTTCTTAACAGTGGTCTGAAAAAACTCCTTATTTAGGTCCTTCTTCCGAAACTTTTCTTCCTTTTAGTCGAAGATAGGCTTTGGTTTTTTAACTGAAAGCTGCATACTGAGGTTTGCATACCAAGTTTTCTATACTTGGAAGATTTAAAAAGAGTCCATTTTATTAAGTAATCTTTTGAAAAATCGGAACGTTTTTGAAATTGGATTTGTCAGGAATAAATTTTCACGGTCTTCGTATAAGAATGCCCCCTGCTTTAGCTGTGGGGAATATCTTCATCTTTTCCATTGTTATCATTCTTATGTTCCTTTCTACCTGGTTATTTTCCAATGAAACTATCAAATCTGTAAGGAACTTCAGGATCTTTTCTTTGTGTTGTATGTAAAAAAACTACTTAGATTCCTTGATTTTTGTTTTGAATTTGCACTTGCTGTCCTGTTTTGAGGGTTTATATAGGTCGATTTTCTTCATTTTTTTCATGACTACGGAATTGAAATTTCTTCTAATGCTTTAATTTGATCTTTGAATTCATCAGTGTATTTTTTCATTTCTGTTAAAAGCTCATTCATCTTTTTAATCATTGCTGTTAATAATTCTCTTCAGTCCCATTAAGTTGTCTGGAGGTGAGCATTGTAAAAAGTGTGAGTACATTCATAACTATTGTAGGATTTCCGTCCATCGTGAACTTCTAATCCCTTTTAAATTTCGGAAGAATTCCTATGGCTTCCAGCGGTATGAATTCTCTTTTTAGATGAGAATGATAACAGTGTATTTATTATTGTAAGCTACATGGCGTCAATGTCCTTATGTCTTGATTTTCATCCCTGTTTTATCACAGTGGGTGACAGGAGAAGTATTAACTTTTCCTTAATCAAATTTTCAAATTCTTAAATTTTGGAAATTTTTTCTTTTTGCTCTAATTATGTTAGCAGAACATATTTTTATTTTTATAAGATGATCTAGAAATTTAGAATATCTCTCATGGAGGATAAAACTGGTTGTTTTCACAATAGATTGCTCAAGCTAAAATATTAGTTCCATAATGGATTGGATATTTCATCGATTCAGGAAAAGCAGCTTTATTCAAAATTCTACAATCTGGAAAGGTTTTCATAAAACTTTGAGTTTATCCTCTTGTTTCTTCATATGTTGCTCATTTCCAGAAAATGTTCTTTTACTTCTTTTTTCAGTGTCGATTCATAACCTTTTTATTTTGCTTCAAAGTATCCTCTGTATCTGTAAAACCACTTCACTTTTTTGATTAAACCTACCTGAAAATCATGATGTTAAGAGTCGTTGTTTTGAATCTTTTGATCAGCATATAATCCCTGTCTATTAAATGCAATGAAGTTTATATCCACTGTGTTATTTACTAACTTTTTTGTCCAGGTTCAGTCATTGATGACCCTTTTTTTGCTTCATTTTCTCGAGGTTAATCTGCTTTTGCAAGGC
>PMJC01000312.1 GCA_003157235.1 Methanosarcina sp. | reverse complement strand
CGATACACTTTCATCATAATATTTTCCTTAATGCAGTACAAATTTATGCAATTTTACATACTACAATACTTCAATATTGATATAGTTTGTAATATTTATACTATGAGCTCAGATTGTTATCATTTGCTAAATGTAAATATATGGAAAGAGATCGCGGATCGAAAAATACAACCAAACGGGTATGTATGTGCTGAAAGAACACTAGTTGATAAATGCGAAGTTAAACTATTATATTAAGAAAATAGAATGGGGTATAAGTTGACGGCTGTATCCTGCCATTGAAATGACGATAATTAGCCTTCTACACCCTTAAATAAAGAGTATAAAGGCAATTTTTGATAAGTTGGTACAGTCTGATGTCGACGATTTTTACCAACTGATGGACAAAGTAGTCTTTTTTAATAGTTATTCATTATATTTTAATTTAGTTTATATCAAATATTATTCATATTTATAGAATGCTTTCTATAGTAATGATACTGTGATAAAATAGTAATGAAGAGTTTACGTTGAGAAAATACATATGTTTTATAGCAAAACATATGCATAATACTGGGGTTAACATTCAAACATTGATCTCGGAGAACAGAAGGTTAAATATTAAGCTGCTTCCTGAAAATCCAGAAATAAAAAAGCTCTAATGGAAGTTCAGGTAATTAATATTCAATTCTTCCATATTTTTCATACGCCTTTTCAGCAGTAAGAATATCTAAAATGTACCCTCTCTTCTCTTTTTCATCAATTTGTTTGAAAACCCGATAATCTCCAACCCTAAGACGGTATGTAACTATTCGAGTTCCTTTGGGTTCTTTTTTGTCTCGTTACTATCATGGAAGCGGATTTGTAAGCTCTTTAATTGCGGATTTTATATTTTCTTTCGTTCTGTATGACCCTTAACAAAGAGAGGCGGATGCACAAAAACTTTAAAGGCCATCGATACTCACAAACTAGTCTTTATGTTCTCTTATAAATTTCTCTCCAGGTCCATTGAATTTATTTCGATTGTGTTAGACTATCAGATTATTAATAATCTTGTTATAATCGTCTCTCATCGTACCAATTTTCCGTAACTATCTGTGAGTTTGCTTTGTTATCTGGATAGTTGTTGTTTCAAACATAATACGTATTATAACGGGTATATTATTATAGCCACTTCATTAAAAGAAGCTCTACTGGAAGTTATGGTGACAAACTAACACACATTTGGTATGACTAAATAATTTTTTGGAATAGCTTTTAGACTTTATGTTCATTATCAAATAAACATTAGGCACGTTGCAGCTGAAATCGAAAAAATGTATCCATTTTCCTACAAAAAATTATGCGTCTGTGAAAATAACAGAAGCTTTGTCATTAAAACTGTTGACTCTGCATCCTTTTTGATGTAGTGAATGAAAATAATACAGAATCAATCAAATTTTACAGAACTTTCAGTAACTATCATAAAAAATAAATGAAAATTAAGTAACTATTTAACCTATAAATATAATTTATTCAATCTATATAGATAAAGTTCCTTTATTGTACCAAGCTTCTTAGCTACAGATTAATTTCAGCTGCCTTGTCATATGCTTTTATTGCTTCATCGAACTTGCCGAATTTAGCTAGAGTTATTTCTTTATTGTACCAAGCTTCTGAGTTGCGGGTTAATTTCAATTGTTTTGTCATATTCTTTTATTGTATCTTCATGCTTGTTTAAATTATATAGAGCAAGTCCTTTATTGTACCAAGCATCTAAGTTCTGGGTTAATTTCAACTGCTTTGCCAAATGATTTTTGATGAAAAAATTAGGTTTTATACCAAATGGAAATTTAACTATCAAACTAAAGTATTAAATGCCTTCATAAAAATTTGAAAATTCAGGAGACGTATCAGATTCTCCTCCCTGTAAAACATCTCAGGAAATCAATTAAAAAGATATTCTGAGCACAGACATGGAAACCTTCTCAAAAATTGCTTCGATATCACACTCTAACTTTCTTGCCATAAAAAGTGCAACGATCCGGATATCCACAAGGTAAGAAAGTCTCTCTTGCATGGAGTTGATTTCAGATACAAGTTTTTGTCGATTTACCCCTGTATTTTCAGCAATGAACTCTAAGACTTGCTCAAAGGAGATATCTTCCTTGAGAGAGAGTTTCCCGCCAAAGTTTTCCTGGCTTTCAAGAAAATTTTCCGACGGCTTAAAGGTATTAGGGAGCCTAATATCTTCAACATCAAAGGCAGGTGTAAGAACACCTTTATTATGGGAGAGCAGGCCTACTTCAAGAGCAAGGCATTTTATTTTTGAAGCAATTTTTGGAGAAAACCATTTCAGGTCAAAAGCCAGTGTAAACTCGAAATCCTTTTCTGAAAGAAAAATTGCATTGTTTTTTTTAAAAGGAATTGAAACTACAAGTCTAAGTTCTTCCATTCGTTGCACCATTAAATAAACTGATACTTTGAAGTAGATCAAAGTATAACAAAACTTCGGTATAATAGATTCATGATACAATGTATCCCAGTATATATAATCAATTATACAGTGGATTTCGATATAACAGGTTTCTTGGGTGCAATTCAGGGAAATGTTAAAATTTCAGATACAAAATTCTCATTTTGAGCTTATGCCGAAGCAAGATATATCTCAAAATTTATTTAGCNNTAGAGGCCTGCTTTTCTTGTCAAGGAAAAGTTCAAAGTGTTACAAGTTTAGCATTGAGTATTCCCGGAATGCTCCGTACTTCTTCAAGGATCGGTGCAGAGACTTCAGAGTCTACATTAAGTACCATCATGGTAACGCCTCCGATTTCAGATCTACCAACCTGCATACCTGATATATTAATCTCTTTTTTACCTAGAACCATGCAGCATGGTCCGATTACGTTCGGCTTATTGATGTGCTTGGCAAAAATCATACGTCCTGCAGGGAAGATATCCATCTTGTCATCGTCAACTGAAATGATCTTTGACTCATCTCCAACAACAGTTCCAGCAACTAGTTTTGTCAGCCCACTGCTAATAAGCCTGATACTAATGGTTGAAGAGTACTCCTCAGAAGACTCGGATTTACTTTCCACGACCGCAACCTTTCTGGACTTTGCAAGGGTAGGAGCATTGACATAATTAACTCCGGAACCAAGAGCCATTTCAAGCAACCCTTTGAGAGCAGAAACAGTAAGTGGTCTGGTATCTCTTCCGGAAATTTCTCCATTGTATGCGATTTCCACCTTTTCATAATTACCATCTGCAAGCTGCCCTGCAATTTTGCCCATGATCTCCGAGAGCCTGATGTAAGGGGCAAGGATTGCCATAGCTTCTGGCTTTATTGATGGAATATTGATCGCATTCTTTGCAAGCCCGCCTGTAAGGACAGATACAATTTCCTTGGCAATATCTATTGCCACGTTGACCTGAGCTTCCTGTGTGGAGGCTCCAAGATGAGGGGTTACTATGACGTTGTCAAACTGCAGGAGAGGACTGTTAAAAGGAGGTTCCTCAACGAATACATCTAAAGCTGCACCTCCGATTTTCCCGTCTTCAAGAGCCTTTGATAGTGCCTCTTCGTTGATAATGCCACCTCGAGCGCAGTTTATAATCTTTACACTGGGTTTCATCAGGGCAAACTGTTCTTCATCGATAATGTTTTTGGTTTCTTTAATTAAAGGAGTATGCACCGTAATATAATCAGCTACTTTTGCGATTTCATTTACTGTAGNNCTTGACCTCAATACCCGTAAATTTATTACGCTTCCATTCTCTTGCTTTCAGGGAGGCATTTGCCTGAGGGATGTTTCTGGACATTGCCATCATCATAGCAATAGTGTGCTCAGCTGCCGAAATCATATTACCTTCTGGAGCGTTAGTCACAATGATGCCTTTTTTGGTAGCTGCATCCACATCAACATTGTCAACTCCGACTCCAGCCCTCCCGATTACTTTTAGGTTGTCAGCAGCTTCGATAATTTTCTGAGTGACTTGAGTTCCACTTCGTATTACAAGGGCATCATATGGTTTGATTTTATCCACAAGCTCCTCCTCTGAAAGCCCTGGAGACACTTCAACCGTAAAATGTTCTTTTAAAATATCCAATCCTTCGTTGGAAAGTGAGTCGCTGACCAATATTCTCATGTAAATTTCTCCAATAAATAAGATAAACTTGATCCATTAAATTTTAACAAAGAAATAAATCAACTTAATCACACTTAAGCATTATCACCTATATTTAAAGCAAACGCTAATCATCTTGATATTTATCAAAATTATTCTACACTACACAATCAACTGATGAGTCTGATTATTCCTATTTTCGGTTCGTAACACTGGCCACCTACAAGGAGAGAACGAATAACTTCATCTACAAATTGATAAGTAATCCCATTGGAAATTGCTGTACCTACAAAAGCTGCGTAGTCAACTCCATTGTGTCCTCCCATTTCTCTGAGTAGCTCAAGCACAAACTCTTTCTGATCAGCCTTTTGGATCCTGCATAACCCTCTGTATCCAAATACAAGGATCTGAGACCTTCTCTGATTGAAACACGAAACAATTTCACAAATTCTTGGGAAGAGCTTTCCTGTTCAAGGGCAATAGAAATACCTTCTGCAAGATCTGAAGAAATTCCTCTTTCGAGCAAGTACTCCCTTATTTTTTCCCCACGATATCCGCTAGCCAGAGCCTCAGAGAAAGCTTCTAGTCTCTCAACTGTCTGCTCTGCAGTATCAAATACAACTTACTTAATTCGGATCTTTTCGTCAACTACATTTACTTCTTCAGTTCGGACAGATACATAAAAAGATCCAGGTTCTGGTTTGTAAATTCGAGCTTTGCCTGTGAGGGCGATGAAAGCTGGAATTTGGACCGCCGAAAAGAAAATAGATGCTTCAGGCTGATATTGTCCGGCATATACCGTAAAAGCTTATGTGGAATCGACTATCCTTGCTTTCCACGTCTCATTTCGTGTGCCTACAATGTCAAGTTCCGTGATTACTCCAACAATGAATATACGATTGAGAATAAGGCCGAGAGGGCTAATAAGCAGATTCGGGGTTTTCGAATCAGCTGCTTCAGAATCAGATATTACTGATTTTTCAAGCTCCCTAAAAGCTTCAAATTCTCTTGCAAAAACTCTTTTTGCAACCTCTAGTTTAAGCAAAGCCTACTTTTCCACTGGAAACCTGTGAATTCCTGTCATGCCCATCTCCTTCTTCCGGCCCTAGCCTGTGAAGTAATTCAACTACCCTTACTAAAAGATCATGTTCAGGTACTCAGGCTTTTTCAGCTACGAAGGAAATTCCATATTCGTCTTTTGAGGAATTCCCACGAACTGCAATGTAGCGGCTTGTAAGGGAATATCTGAGATCTTCATTAACCGCATCTTTAGAGACATTCGAAAACATTAGCTTTTCGGTTTCTTCAAGGTTTTTTCCATAGATACTTTCCGAAAGTTCTCTAATGCAGATTTGATTCAAGGTGCCATTGTAGTTGAAGGTTAGCTTAAAATGTGTTACATACAAGAAGTTAAGGAACTTATTTGATTCTGTTTATATTTTAGTATTGATTAATCATACATTATCAATTAGCTGTAACGATCTTTAAAATTAAAGATTAATGAACGAGGAGAGAGTAAATTTTGGACAAGATTCCAGCGGGAAAAAAATCCGAGGTAACTCAAAATCCTCTGTGAAATATCTCTGTAAAAGATCTCATTTATGATCTAATGTTATTTATGTAATTAATAAATTTGCAACGTGTAATTCGGCATTTTTATTGAGATGGAGCTGAAGCTAGGGCTGAAGTTGGAGCAGTCGTGTATAAGCTACGTAAGGTATTAAGAGTATTATAGGGTATTAGGGTAGTTCGGGTAGCTAGGATAGCTAGAGTAATTCGGGTAGCTAGGATAGCTAGGGTAATTCGGGTAGCTAGGGTAGGTAGGATAGCTAGGGTAATTAGGGTA
>PMJC01000436.1 GCA_003157235.1 Methanosarcina sp. | reverse complement strand
TGTTGGAATACTACAACCAATCCTACTGTTACAAATTCACATACATCTGATGGTGCAGGAACCGGAATATTTACAAGTTCTATTACAGGATTGGTAGCGTCCACTAATTACCACGTCAGGGCTTATGCTACAAATAATGCTGGTACATCTTATGGACCAGATGTACAGTTTACTTCTATTGGTTCTGGTAACACAACTCTTACAATTGAAAATCAAGCTTATACAAATTCCATAACCGGGGTTTGGAATGGGGTTAATATACCGCGTTCAAAACCAACTGATTTTATTTACCGTAATAATTCTGTTACATCAGTTAATTCAGGTGGTTATATGATACAAGCCGGTGATGAAATTCCTGGTAGCAATAATAGAAATCTTGATGGTGAAGTCATTACAGGTAATAAATTTATATGGAATGGAACAGATGTTGCCAGTACAATTACCCATGGTGTTTTTGTAGGTTATAATATAAATAGTCTCATAAAGTACAACTATCTCTATAGCGTTCCTACAGGTATGGTAATAAAATCCAACGGGATGACTTATATCTCCGGAGGAGTTGCATATAATATTATAAATAAGACCGGCGATATTGGAATAGCAATAAAAGGAATGAATAATGTTCTTATCTATAATAATACTTTTTATTCCAATGAAGTACTTTTTACAAGTAAGTCAAAGCCGGGAACACTTTCTGGGCTTGTAGATATATTTGCCAATGATGGATTAAATCCATGGGTTTATCCTACAGGAACTAAAATTAAGAATAATATATTCTATACAGTCAATAAAATATTCAATATTAAAATAGAAAATTCACAGGACCTTGCAGGTTTTGAATCTGACTATAACGTTTTTTGGTGTGAATCCGGAACTCCGATGTTTAGCTATTTAGGAGTAAGTAAAACATTTGCTCAATGGCAAGCTCTTGGTTATGATACACATTCTGTGGTAGTTAATCCAAACTTTACAGATTTAACCAATTTTGTTCCTGCTTCCCGTCTGGATTACGGAACTAATCTTGGAACAGAATGGCAGACAGGACTATCAACAACTGCCACATGGGTTTTAGGAAATACCCCAGCCACAACCGATCAGAATGGAAACTGGCAGGTTGGTGCAAGGGTATACTAGATATTAAGGATACTATCTGCAAAACAAATAATATAGTGTAATTTTAACTACGCTTATCAATACTTCGGTAAGTAGATTGTGGGAGATAAGTTTTTGGGCTCTGCAAACAGAGAGGTTGATCAGAATTTGCTTATGATACCAAATGGAAACATGAGCGCCCACTCTTTGAAGCTACGGCTCAGTCGACAGAAGAGTCAATATTAAATGCTCTTGTTGCCGCAAAGGATATGACGGGGAAAAACAATACTAAAATTTATGCATTGCCAAAAAACCGGTTAATTGAAACTCTAAAAAAAATATAACAGAATTAAATAATAAACGTTTCCTTTTATCCAACCGCTACTAAGAAGAATTAAGGTTTAAATGTCCGTTGAAATTAATCATTTAATTTAGTCCTCTGCTCCTCAATCTCCCTTTAATCGTCAAATAAAATTGACTTTAGCTTAAACCAATTGTAACTTTCGATATACAGTTAAACTATGAAAAAAATTGGAATATGGTTTTTTTGTTTTTCAATTAGTTTTTAATTTTAAACAACTAAGTCCATGAAAAAGAATTTGTTCTATGCAGTGCTGTTATTTTCAGTAAGTTTCGCTTCATGCAAGAAAGACAATAACAATGAAAATGAATCTCAGGGAACCATTCAATTTGGGTTGAGCGCACAACAACAACAAACAAAGCAAAAATGCGTGAGCACCGATGAAGCGCCGGCGTCAATTGTAATAACTATTGCTGATTCAAAAGGGAAAGTAACTATTGAGTCAAAGAAAATTGCCCTCATTAACATGAATGGAAGCTACATTAGCGAATCATTGTCATTAGTAATTGGCAACTACAACGTTACAAAATTTCTGGTGCTTAATAATTCCGATTCAGTTATTTATGCTACGCCGCTAAAGGGTTCAAATCTTGCATATTTGGTTAACACACCTCTTCCTATTGCTTTCAACATAAGCAAAAACAATGTTACAAAAATGGTTCCTGAGGTACTTTCAGTTGAAAGCTTTAAACCTGAAGACTTTGGTTATTATAGTTTTAGCTTTGATGTAGTTAAAACATTTGACTTTTTGGTTACCGTTATGGTGTACAACTTTAGTATCAAAAACTGGGAGCTAACCACGGCCAATATTGTCATTCGATCCGCCGACAGCACTATTGCTTACAACGACACCCTCAAGGCCATAACCAACCAAATTATCTTGCGCGACAACTCTACTAGTTATTTAGTTAACGTGAGTAAAGTTGGTTACCAAACCTACACCGCCATATTCACCCCCGATGAATTGAAGCTGCATTTCAAGAGTGAAGATAAAGGTCCATTGATTATCAGTCTTAATTCAGTTAATTCAGAATCAGTAACCGACATTGATGGTAACATATACCGTACCGTAGTAATTGGTACACAAGTGTGGATGGCAGAAAACCTGAAAACCACAAAGTACATTGATGGAACAGATATACCCAATGTGACTGATATTTCAGAATGGTCTACTTTAACAAGTGGAGCATATTGCTGGTACAATAATGATTTATCGAATAAAAAATCATATGGTGCTTTGTATAATTGGTATGCGGTAAATTCAGACATATTGTGTCCCACAGGGTGGCATATGCCCACAAATGCTCAGTGGATGATTCTAACAACATATTTAGGAGGCGAAAGTGTTGCTGGCGGTAAACTAAAAGAAATAGGCACTGCTCATTGGAGAAGCCCAAACTCCGGTGCAACAAACGAAACTAAATTTACTGCTCTTCCTGGTGGGATTCTTCACTCTGAAGTATCATTTATCAATATAACGAAAAATACATATTGGTGGAGCAAAGATGAGGCCTTGCCAGAGGACGCATGGAGTGAAGTTATATCATTTGATAAAAGTGCATTGACTATAGGGACTATGTATAAAAACATGGGAGGTTCTGTCAGGTGCTTAAGGAATTGAAGCCTGTTTGTAAAAGTTGAATTATTTGTGTTGAATTCTGACATATTATAAGGGAAAAAAACGCTATCCAATAATGGCTTATACATAATATGGGTTTCATAAGTGTTCGGGTATGCTCTCTTTATGTTGCATCGCATAATGCTTGGGTCTAAGGTATGCAACATAAATCNNGGTTTGCATAAAGCAATATTTCATCAGGGATCAATTTATTTAGGCAATGTGACCAGACTGTTATTCGGTCTTGTGAGCCGACGTCTGCCATAATTAAAGAGTTGAACAATCGATCAATCTCATTGT
>PMJC01000070.1 GCA_003157235.1 Methanosarcina sp. | reverse complement strand
AACCGTATTATCTGTCCTGGGATATGAAATGTAACCATTAGTATAGAGAGATTCGGCTTTGCGCATAGCTTTTACAGGGCTGAGCCCAATTGAGTTTGCCGCATTGATAAACCCTGTTGTATTAAGAGGGATGGGAGCTTGGTCAGTTTTTTTCCCTTTCTCAATCTGCGTTAATTTTGCTTTTTTCCCAAGTTTCTTGAACACTTCAGCTGCCTCCTTTTTGTTCAGGAAGCGACGGGTTGAATGCTGGGCAGAAAAAGTTTCCCCTTTGGTGCATTCAAATTCTGCATGGATTTCCCAGTAAGGAATAGGAACAAACAGATTTCTTTCCTTTTCCTTATCAACTATAAGAGATAGGGTAGGAGACTGTACTCTCCCCACGGAAAGGAACATTTTACCAAGTCTGCCTGCAGCAAGGGAGATATAACGGGTAAGGGCTGCTCCCCATACAAGATCAATAACCTGTCTTGAGTGACCAGCATCAGCGAGATTGAAATCAAGATCTGTAGGGCTTGAAAATGAAGCTACTATTGCTTTAGGGGTTATCGCACTGTAACGGACCCGATCAAAAGGCACATCCGGATTTACTTTTTTTATGATATTGAGGGCTTCGGCTCCGATCAGTTCTCCTTCCCGGTCGTAGTCAGTGGCAATTGTAACTCTACTTGCCTGTTTTCCCAAAGTTCTAAGAGCTGTTAAAATTTTTTGGTTAATAGGAGTTGTTATGATTTTTGCGTCTATAAGGGCTTTGGAATCGACTTTTTGCCAGTTGTTATACTCACTTGGAAAATCGATGCCTACAATATGGCCCGAAAGCCCTATAACTATTATCTCTTGCTTGTCCTCATCAGATCCGATCTCATACCTGTATACGTCCACTCCGCTGACTCTATCCTTCGTTGGGTTTTTTGGAGCCAGAATCGCAGCTATCCTCCTTGCTGCAATATTTTTCTCCGTTACAATAAGATGCATTTAGATCTCCGTTGCAATAAGGTTCATTATAGGACTCCGATAAAAGTTTTTTAAATTTGATGGTGTAATACAAGTGTATTTCGAATTCCTACCAGCTTAATTCTTAACCTGACTTTTATTCCTTGAAGTTTCTTTTTACGATATAAATTTTTGGATCAAATTCAAAAATGAACTGTCATCCGTAATTAAAATTAGATCCAAGTATCTTCAGTCTGTCCTTTTTTCCTCTCTTAATAAAGCTTCTAGAGGATCTCAATAAACATCCGATTTTCACGAGCTATTTCTATGCCGTTTATAAGTATAATGACAAAATTAAGGAGTTAGTCGAAATCTTCTCTACTCAGATTCCTTTAAGCTATTTCATAATCGTTCAATCAACCTGGNNAATCATGATCATAGGTTTTCCAACATTAAGGCTAGGAATATCTCCCCGGAGGCCAATAACCCCATTAACATAATTAACATACTGAGAACTGGCTATAAGAGCTTCTGTGGAGTTTAACCTATTCCACTGAAGACCATAGATAATTTCGATAAACTCCTATTTCACCAAATTGCTTACATTTGTTTTATAGGTAATAAGCCAAAAATTGGGATTTATCAAAATTTTCCTGGACTTCCAAGTCATCCTTAACACGAGCTTTGAAACAATCTAACCCCACATAGATTAGGGATAGAATTTATCTATTATATTTTCACAATCAGAAAGCTATATTTGTTTTCTGAATTTTGTGTGCATAGTTTTTAAGTGTAATATTGAAAAAGCAAAATGATAATCCTGAGGGAATTTATATGAAAGCACTTATATTCGGAGCCGATGGTTTTGAAGATGTTTAACTCATTTATTCTTACCATCGTTTGAAAGAAAAGGGAATAACTACACATATAGCCTCGATGAAAACAGGGCCTATAACAGGAAAGCATGGATATGAAATCAATATTGATGTTGCCTTAAAGGATGTGAATCCTACATATTATAATATTTTCGTGGTCTCCGGAGGGAAAGGACCTGAAAAAATGAGGCTTGACAAAGATGTACTTGAAATTACAGATATTTCTTCAAGGAAAACAAACCAGTTGCTGCAATCTGTCCTGATTTCCAGGTTCTAGTCTCTGCAGGCGTCATAAAAAGCAGGAAAGCCATCTGATGGTTAGGGATAAGGGACGGATATTATAGCTGCAGGAGCATTTTACGAAGACTGTGAAGTCTTTATAGATAGAACCCTGGTATCATCAATGAGCCTGGATGACCTTTCTGCTTTTGGAAGGGAAATGATCAAACTGCTGAAATAATTCAATGTTGGATTTTTTAGTTCCAGGCTTTTTCTTTAAATTTTGAAATTTTCGATAAACCTCTAATTTCAATGAGTTGTTTATAGGCAATGTAGAAATCAGCTATTTAGGAAAAGGATCTTAAATAAGCTATCAACATTCCTGATTACTAATTTCTTTCAGGAAGAAATTGCCTTGATTTTTCATTTCATATTAATATAATCTTTATTTCATCAACAAAAATTTGAGAAACCAATTTTTATAAATAATTTTAACTTCCCTCAAATAACAATATATTTTTAAAATATCTCAAAATAGATGCTTAATTAAGGATCTAACCTCATTATTAGATCTCAAAAATGATCTGCTATCAAAAAATAATAGCTAGACGCTTATGCGCAAAGAAATAGAATTCAAGATTTTAGGGAATTACTTATGAATTCTACAAGTAATGGATATATTCCCCTTTACATTTATCATGCCGGGCAGTGTGACCCTAAAAAATGCACAGGAAGGAAAATGGCTCGCTTTGACCTTGCCCGCCTGTTTGATAAGGTGTCAAAACTCCCTCGTTCGGCAATCCTGCTGGACCCGATGGCCGAAAAAGCCCTTTCTCCTGCCGATGGCTCGGGAAAAGGGATTATTGTGCTTGACTGCTCCTGGGAAGAAGTGGAAAGGATTTTTCCCGAGCTTGGAAAGCTGAACCTTGAGCACAGGGCTCTACCTTACCTGCTTGCAGGCAATCCGGTAAATTTCGGAAGGCCATTTAAGCTCAACTCTGCAGAGGCCTTTGCAGCAGCTCTCTACATTTTAGGAAATAAAGAGCAGGCTGAAAAAGTCCTGTCCAAGTTTAATTGGGGGCACAGTTTCCTTGAGCTGAATAAGGAACCGCTTGAAGAATATTCGAACGCAAAAAACAGCACGGAAATTGTAGAAATCCAGAGCCATTATATTTGAAATCATTTACTCGAATTTGCTGGAGAAAAGAGCAAAAGAGCGTCTGATATAAAGACGTGAGACAAAGGGAAAGGAGTTTGAGCAATGAGAGTACTTGTCAAAAAACAGATTGGCGTTATCGGAGCCGGAGCTTGCGGCAGCGAAATCAGGGCTCTCGCCGAAACGGTAGGGAGAGAAGTAGCAAAAAGAGGAGGCCTTCTGCTCNNCGAGTTTTGCCCGGAATACTCAGGAATGAGGCAAACCCCTGGATAGATATAGCTGTTCTCTCTGGGATGGGACAAGCTAGAAATGCTCTTATAGCCCAATCCTCCGATGCCTTAATTGCAGTTAATGGAGAGTACGGTACTCTTTCGGAAATAGCTCTTGGACTGAAGATGGGAAAACCTGTAGTTGTGCTCGAATCCAGGTGGGAAATCGAAGGCGTGCACCGCGTAGAAAGCCCGGAAGAAGCTGTAGAGCTTGCTTTCAAGCTGATTCAAGAGCACGAAATGGGCTGAAGAGAATCCGAACAGTAAAACTTTGATTAAGAAAGGAAAAAAGGGCAGACTACATATACTTGGATCTAATTTTAGTTACGGATGACAGTATATTTTGAAATTTGATCCAAAAATTTATATCACAAAAAGAAACTTGAAGAAATAAGGATCATGTCAGGCTTAAATTGACAGGAACGCGGGGTACGCGGGTATTCCTCAAAGAATTTGATAAAAGTATATCGGAGTTCTAAATGCATCTTATCGTAACGGAAAAAAATATCGCAGCAAGGAGGATAGCTGCTATTCTGGCTCCAAAAAATCCCAAGAAAGACAGAGTCAGCGGTGTGGATATTTACAAATATGAAATCGGATCTGATGGAGATAGGCAGGAGACTGTGGTTGTGGGGCTGTCTGGCCATATTGTAGGAATCGATTTCCCCAAAGAGTATAATAACTGGCAAAAAGTCGATGC
>PMJC01000303.1 GCA_003157235.1 Methanosarcina sp. | reverse complement strand
TTAATTTCAATTGCTTTTTCATAGGCTTTTATTGCTTCATCGGATTTATTTAATCTACCTAGAGAATCCCCTTTATTTGTCATGCTTTTCTCCATACTTTCCAATTTTCATTTGTATTGATATCGTTGTTTGTTTTCAGTTCATTAATTGTCAAGAATCCATCTTGCAAGTTGTAAGCCTAATAATTTTCTGAAAACGTTCCACTGAAGCATTTTGATATCGTTTACAAATTTATCCACTCTCTGGACGATATAATGATTACCTTTAAATCGTATATATATTGTATTATATTATTGGGATTTCTTGAAATGGATAATTCGAAACTATCGAATATGCAATTTAGTTCCTTTTGCGAGATCTTAGAGAATACATTCTCAGTCATAGATCCTGCAATTCTACTCAAAGCTGTCCATGCATCATGTGGAAAAATTATTCAAGCTAAACTTATCAGTTCTCTCTATACATAAAGTAGGATTCATCAGTTTTGTAAATTCCCACAGCTCGAAAATCAGATCCACAAATGAATTTTCGACACTAAGAGATATCCAAATTTTTGTTTTGGGTAATAAATCAGATCCACAAATGAATTTTCGACACTAAGAGATATCCAAATCTTTGTTTTGGGTAATCATAGGACCGAATCTAATTAAATCTGAACTATTCGACTTTTAATATCTGAAGGTTTTTCATTTGTTTTTTCTCTTGGAAAGAAAAATATTATGGGATAAGGAAGTTTTTCAGGTAAATTATTATTTATAAAATAATGGTTACCTGCCTGAAAATGTAGAATGAAAAGAAATGAATCGATGAAGTAGCCATTTTTTGAAAAATGATCCATTAGTGAACTATATAACTAGATTCTTTTAAATACATCTACAATTATTTGCTTTTTAAAGTAGTGGTGCTTATCCAACGTATACACTATTTGCGCTAAATTTTGATATTTTGATCAAAAATGAATCAATGTGTAAGGAACCCACAAATTGTGTGACTACAATTCCACTACTTGGTTAATTTATAACAAGAGTTTAATATGTTCCAATGCACCAAATTAGATTGATGAATACTTCCCATCAAATGCAACGATCTTAGGGTTTTTCTAATTGATAACATTGGTAAACGAGTTGAAATACGTGATCAGTAAACATAAATTGTATTCAATAGCCTTAGTTACAATAAGGTTGATTTTTATGCTGGGTATATGCAGATGCGGTGCAATATACATATATTACTAACTCTGGCAGCAAAATATCTTTAATTTAAATAAATCTGATGAAACAATACTAATTGATATACTGAAGATTGGATATCAGAAAACACTCAGAAAGTAATGGAACAATAATCAAAAAAAGATTCAGACGTGTAAAATTTTGTAAAATATGATTGACTCTGTATCCTTTTTCATTCAGCTCAAAAAACAGGGTTTATTGTTTATTGATGCATAGGTTTTTTAAAGTAAAACATATGTATTTTCTATACGTCAACTTCTCATCACCATTTCTTTTGCACTTTTAACTCTTAACTTTCACAAGTTTAAAAATATAATAGAAACACAGAATCAGTTGATTTTAAACAAACTACTTCTTTTTCAGTCTAATTTACTTTATAGTTTTTCGCTGTGTGTTGTATATCCATTACAAATAGTCTCTGCTTACTTAATTTGGTTACTCAAATCATTAATTGTATCACTTGCTGCATCAATAGGTGTCCACTCGTTTGGTTGAATACCCATCCTTGTACATTTCCAACTGGGAATTTTAAGAAATTCACCGATTGAGTTATCAGGTTGGTTACAAATGTTACTCCACATCCATGGGGTTGGCTCTAAATACTCAGATTGTGCCCCCACATCTGCAGATTTAATTTCAACCTCCACCACTTGTGACTTTACAGTTGTAGCTTGAATATCCATATCAATAGTTTGAAAATTCATATCTAAAATTTGGATCTCCACAGCCACAGGTTTTGTCATCATGGTTACATGGCTTTGCGTCTACGATATTCACAAGCATTAAAATCATAGCTGTTGAAACTAAGGCTATTTTATACAACTTATGTTTACTTATCAGGTATTTTCTCCCTTTTATATATGTTTTATCTATATTAACTCCTAGAAAATTTAGATATGTTTCCCCTAAATAAATGAGGAAATAAATTGTTCTAAAAGTATATTGATCATTATATTTATAGACAAATAAGTATCTAGATCAGAGATATGTCTTCTACATATCATATGTATAAATATATAAAAGCAATCGAATTTATTCTTCTGGATATAAATGCAGAGGAAATATACAAATACATGGCAAAATTAGAATATAATAAATATACATATACTCTATAATATCTGCTTAATACTTCGAGATTATATTTAAGCACAAAATAACTCGATTTAGTCCTATTTTGTAATAGTTATTTATTTTGTAGATTTATAACTTTATTTGAATAAGATTTTCAAATTTAAGTCTCTCTACTTTTTCCATACCAAAAACCACATAAAAAGGATGCAACCAAACAATCAAATAAAATAAACTCAGTAACATTCTTCAATTGGGTCTAGATAATTATGGCTAAATACGTTGTTTTACCTAGGCGGAATAGTTATTAATACTGTTTTCCTGGATCAAGATTTGAATATGGACAACTTTATTATGCATAGATTTTGTACTAAAATCTCTGAATTTCCTAAGTTCTATATGAAATAAGAAAAAGTTACTGATCTATGACTCCTGGAGCTTATGGAACTCCTAGAACATCTGGAGCTCGTGGAACACTTGAAATTAATTAGCCCAAACAATCATCGTAAATAGAAAAATAAGGAAATAATAATTATATAGTTCTGGCAGTGTACCAAAAATTTTGTAAAGTGTAGTTGATTCTGTATCTTTTTCTTCCCAATGAAAAACAGGGATTGCTCAGTCTGTTAGCAGAACGATTTAAACAGTTCGGGAAAAATGAGCTTCAATGCATCGGGTTGATTATCTCACGAACTACACAAACAATATTTTATTGTTGATAATTTCATGTTGATAGCTGTAATCTCCATGCATAATTTAAANNTTTCCTGAAGTTATTTCTAGGATACCAGTTTGCTTGGCTTATTAAAGTGAATGTGCCAATACTGTAATAAATAAGATCTAATACTGGAGCTTTTTGGTTCTGATAATGATCATTTACAATGCCAGGTTTGTTCAAAGATACTCCAAAAGATATTATCGTATAGTTTTTGTTAGCTAAATACATATTCAGAGATAAACTGATAGGTATCCTCTTGGCCCTGTTTATTTCCAAACTTGTAAGATTTACATATATTATAGTGGATATAACTATAATTATAATACCAAAATGAATAGAATATAATGGTTTTACCCAAAAATCACAGGTGAGCCAAGAAAGAAAATTCAATAAAAATGGTGAAAACTCAAGATTAAAAAATTCCATTACTAGATATGCGTATAGGGAGTTATAATATACAATATCTGTGTAATCATATCTCCCTCTCCGATTATAATAGTTAATAAAAATATGACTACTTTCTCCACCCAATAAGAGTTTGTCAGGTTTTGTTGGCCCTATGAACTCGGCAGCATCATTAAATTTCGCCTGTTTGAAGTCAGCAGAGTTATCAAAATTTGCATGATTAAAGTCGGCAGAATTTTTAAAAGTTGCATCATGTAAGCAGGCAGAATTTTTAAAAGTAGCCCAATAGAAGTTAGCAGAATGTTAAAAGATTAAAAATGGTTATCGTGACCAAAGAATAGTAATAGGTATGAATACCTAAGATACATGCTGTATGAAGTCCCCAATAACTATACAGAACGTGATGGCATCCACTACGTTGGCTGAAGATTTCGATCTACCTAAGATCGAAGCTGGGCTGGAAGGCGCAGAATATCACAAAACGAAATTCCCGGGTCTCGTTTACAGAGCTAAGAATCCGTATGCTGCTTTTTAAATATTTACTTCCGGAAAAGTGGTATGCACTGGATCCAAGAACGTCGAGAACGTCCACATAGCTATAACCAATCTAATTAATACGCTCAAGTCCATCGACTGCGAAAGGATAGATCTAAAACCTGAGATTCATGTTCAGAACATTGTAGCTTTCGCAGATTTGGAGACGCAGCTAAACTTGAACAGTATTGTTATGGCCTTTGGCATAGAAAACGTCGAATACGAGCCAGAGATATTTCTTGGACTTGTTTATAGGATTGAGGTTCCAAAGTTAGTAGTGCTCGTATTCAGCTCTGGCAAGTTGGTGATCGCAGGTGGCAAAACTCCGAAGGATTGCGTGGAAGGTATGCGGATTATCAGGAC
>PMJC01000040.1 GCA_003157235.1 Methanosarcina sp. | reverse complement strand
ATTATCTCCGGCAGCAACAACTATCAGATCAATACTGATAATACAATTTAAAGTATTTTTATACGCATTACCGACCTGAGCCCTTTCACCGGAACTGTCTATGTAATCAATTTTCCCGTCATTTCCGATGGCTAAGAACTTTCCGTAATAAAAAATAATATCCCTGTATCCTTTAGTATTTCCTGCGTCTGATTTCTGTTGTGCATAATATCCACTATGCAAATCTTCCGCTGACGTAAAAAAGGGTCTTCCTGCGGAAACCAGACACATCAGTCCTCCTATAATGAAGTTAACTATTCTGGTTAACAGAAATGACATCTTTCAGATCCTGTTTTAATATTGTACCTGCAAAAGTACTAAAAAAGAGAGGCTGTGGAAGAAGAAATTGCTTCTTAAACAGCCCCTGTCATTTAATAATATAGTGTGAAAGCAATTTTATCCTGGATAATTATTCTGGCGGTAAATCATATGAGAGAACAAATGCATATATAAATACTGCCCTGAAAAAAATTACGATCAGGCATTAAAAGATCATATTGCTGATTATCAAAACTATTTCAAGATGATTATTCTCATTTGTGGTATTTTTTAAAAAAAATCTATTAAAATAGATTGGATTTAATTTAAATTATTAACTTGGTTCCCTAAATTAAACCTTAGACCGTTAGATCTGTACCGTTTAATAGAGGAAATACTAAAATTTTAGGCTGTCTATTTTGTAATGAAGAGATGGTCAGATCAAACCCTGATTTTTGAAAACATACTATTGGCAGAAATCATTTAAAAAAGAAATATAAGAATTAATTACCTGAATTTCAATTAATTATTAACCAAATCCTAATTTACTATGAAGAAAAACTGTTTTTATTACATGATCAGTAGTTTTCCGCATGGGAAACTAAGACTACTGCTTCTACCTTTAAAACTAACTGTTATTTTAAGTATTTTAACCACTTTTAATGCCTTAGCGCTGGATTTAGGCGTAACTAGTACTCCGGCGATTAATGATCAGCAACAGAAAGTTACAGGTACTGTTATGGACTCTAAGACAAATGAACCTCTAATAGGCGTTAACGTATCCGTTGAAGGAACTACAGTGGGTGCGATAACTGATGTAGGAGGAAATTATTCTATTGTCCTTCCAGGTTCAGCTAAAACCCTTGTTTTTACTTATGTTGGTTATACTACTGAAAAAGTTCAGTTACAAGGACAAAAAACCATTGATGTTAAAATGACTTCAGAGGTTTTAAATCTGGAAGAGGTTGTTGTTATTGGTTACGGTACTGCTAAGAAGAGCGATATTACCGGATCTGTTGTTTCAGTTGACAGAGAAGAAATGTTGAAAAAAGCTCCTACGAACATTTTACAAGGTTTAAAAGGATCAGCTGCGGGTGTAATGGTTACAGCACAAGACGGCGCTCCTGATGCAAATTCAGCCATTCGTATTCGTGGAGTTGCAACTATTAACGGTAGCGCCAATCCGCTGTATGTTGTAGATGGTGTACAGGTAGGTACAAACGCCAATTTTCTTAACCCAAATGATGTAGAGAACATTGAAATATTGAAAGATGCTTCTGCAACTGCTATATACGGTGCAGCCGGGGCTAATGGTGTTATCATGATTACTACTAAACATGGTTCTGCAGGTACTACACATATTACTTTTTCAGCAGACTATGGGATTCAAACTTTATCCTCAACATTGAATACTGGTGGTGTAGACCAGTTTGCAGCAGATGTACGTACAGCTCGCGCAAACGATGGTTCAACTATACAAAATCAGGTTTTCTCTGCTCAATATGACGGTCAGAGAAAGTACATTGACTGGCAAAAGGTATTGACACACACTTCCCTTAAACAACAATATAATCTTTCTGCTTCAGGAGGTACGGAAAAGACCCTGTCTAACATCTCAGTAAGTTATTTGAATAACGACGGTGTTGTTGTCAATACAAATTACAATCGTTTGACCGCACGTGCCAATGTAGTTAACAAGGCGACTGATTTCATTGAGATCGGCGGTGACATCAATTTTGTTCATTCGGAATCACACGGTAGTAACGCAGGTATCGGTAATAACGGTAACCTTTCCTCTCTCCGTGATATGGCTTACTATTGCCCGACTATGGATTATATAGATGCGAATGGCAATTATGTGAGTCCTAACCCTAAAAATGCCAATGGAACATATGGCGCCGGTTATCAAACCACAACAGGTTATGATGGAGGTGCGCCGACAAATTTATTAGCCACACAGATGGAAACTAATGGTTTAAGTAGAAATAACCAAGTACTTTTCAGTGGTTATGTAAATATTAAGTTGTTTAAAGGTTTAACTTTCAAATCAATAGCCTCTTATAATTATTCCACAGGCAACTATGAAAACTTTTATGGTAACGTACAACGTTATGAGCCAGACGGAGTGACAAAAATTAAATTGCTCAATTACGATACCCGTTATAATTTAAATATCAATAATTCCAATAATAACTCTCTTGCGATTGAAAGTTATCTGACTTACAATTGGAAGAATGATATTCACAGTTTGTCTTTGATGGCAGGTAATACTGTCAGTAAAAGCTACGGAGACTATAGTAACGCTTCTGCTACTGATTTCCCGGCAGATAACATCCGCGATATCAGTTTAACCAGCGATAAAAGTACTATAACCGCTACTGGCGCTTATAACTTGCAAGTTCGTGGATTATCATACTTTGGTCGTGCCACATATACTTTGAAGGATCGTTATATCTTAACGGGAACTGTACGTCGTGACGGTTCTTCTAACTTCGGTGCCGATAACAGGTTCGGTACTTTCCCGTCAGCAGCTGCAGCATGGCGTATTTCTGAAGAGGATTTCATGAAAGGCAATCCGGTTATCAGTAATTTGAAACTTCGTTTAGGTTGGGGACAGACCGGTAACTCAGGAGGTGCAACAGATAGATCTGTTTCCTCATTAACTTCAAATACTATTGCTTACTATTATTATTCACAAAATGGAATTGCAGGATTAGGTTCAACAGCTCAAACAGCTAACGGTTATATTACTCCATTAGTTGACCCCAAGTTGAAATGGGAGACCAATGAAACAGACAATATCGGTATTGACCTGGGACTATTAAATAGTAGTTTGAATATAACCGCGGATTATTT
>PMJC01000129.1 GCA_003157235.1 Methanosarcina sp. | reverse complement strand
ATAAAGAAGAGATAACCATCAAATTGGAAGAAACTGATGGGAAAAGGTCAGAAAAGTATCTCTCTAGGGCAGAGATTTACGCCCAACTCGCAGAGGTCGGAAGTGAAGGTATAGAGATTGCCGGAATACTTGGGGTAGATAGCAGAACTCAAATAAAAGATAGAAAATACTTGATTGTCTAGATATTTACTTTGCTTTTAATCATTCACTATAGGGGAATTACCTATCATAAACGGCTTTTTTATAGAGCAAAGCGTAAAATCACTTTCAGCCCAGTGGATGTAAGCTTTAACTTCAGCCTTGGCTCAGTATGTGATTTTTGGCTGCTTCTTTGCTAATTTTGGCGATAAAGATGCAAAATATCCATTATTCCAAAGTGTATGTTTTTTTAATAGTATTCTTTCAAATACTCTTTTTGATTTTTTCCATAATCTAATTGTTGTCTCTTGTTTCAGTTTTCGAATGATCGCAAGAGTGCTGACTGTTGACTTGATTTTAACGAGTAAATGGATGTGGTCTTTGCCCGTTTCCATTTCTAGTATTTAAAATTTGCTTCCTTTTCATTGTCATAAATTATCTGTTCGAATTCTTAGTCAATGGTCCAGTATCTTTTTTCGATACTTGCACACAAAGATAATGTGATACATTAACAATAATTTGCTGTGGCTCTTATGTTCATATATAAAAGCATTCAAGTTTAGGCTATATCCAACAATTGTCCAATCTAACCAACTTAATTAACATATTGGTAGTCGTAGTTTTGTCTATAGCTGGGTGCGTGATCAGAGAGTTAAAAACATATATGCAAATAGGAATATCAATTTCTAAGTTTGGCTTAAATAAACTAAGTCCAAATCTAAAAAAGCAAACTCCGTGTTTAGAAGACTTCGATTCCCAATCACGTCAGGGCATGTCTAAACAGGTAGAATCTGCATTCACTAGATTTTTTCAAGAAAATGATGGTTTTCCTAAATTCAAATCAAAGAAAAATACAATTCAATCATTCCCTATACCACAACACTACAATGTGGATTTTGAAAACAATACTGTTAAGCTCCCTAAGATAGGAGAAATCAAAGCAGTTCTTCACAAAGCATTCGAAGGGGAATTAAAAACCGCTACTATTTCGAAGTCTTGTACAGGAAAGTACTAGATCAGTATTTTAGTAGAAGATAGAAAAGAACTTCCAGTTAAACAAATGTTTTCTGAATCTACTACTATTGGTGTAGAAGTTGTGATAAAAGATTTTGCTGTTATGTCAACTGGAAAAAAGATTGAAATTCTAAGTACTTGCAAAACTCTTTGAAGAGACTTAGAGTACTCCAAAAAAGGGTTAGTCGAAAACAGAAAGATTCTAAAAACAGAGAAAAAGCCAAACACAAACTTGCTATACTTCATGAGAAAATGAAAAATCTGAGAAATGATTTTCAACACAAACCCTCTTTTAAATTTGTTAGTGAGAACCAAGAAATAGTTGTTGAAACTCTGAATGTTAAAGGCATTATTAAGAATCACCATCTACACAGGCTATAGGTGATTCTGCATGGAGTAGTTTTGTAACAAAATTAGAATATAAATCAGAATGGTCAGGAAAAACCATTATTATGATAGATAAATTTGCACCCTCATCTAAGATCTGTCATGTGTGTGGATACATAACCATGAGCTGACACTAAAAGATAGACAATGGAAATGTCCTGATTGTAAGACAAAACACGATATAGACATTAATGCTGCAATTAACATCAAAAAATTTTCTCTCATTGATCAAAATCTAATTGGAATCTGACACTCGTGGAATACGGGGGATAGGCTTTTGGACTTGTTCTCAAAAAGAAAGGAATAAACCAAAAAGTCACTTCGTCTTCAGCTGAGTGGTAGTTCCCAGGTTCATTCTATTTTTTGCATGGGAAGCTATAAATTCTCTCATAACTTTTGCTCCCAGCATTGCAGTTTGCCCGGAATCATATTCTGGGGCAATTTCTACAATATCAAAACCCATTGTAAAAGGAGCAAGAGTTCTTACTGCAGTTCTGATATCTCGGGCATTCATTCCGAAAGGTTCTGGGGTACCCAGACCGGGTGCGTAAGCCGGATCTATGGCATCCATATCAAGGGATAAATATAGCTGTTTGCAGTCAAGCCATTCAATAGCTTTTTTGAGTACTTCTACCATACCTATGTATTCTACATCATCGGCTGTATAATACTTCAGATTATTTTCCCTTGCAAAAACCCACTCTTCTTCCGGGCCGCTTCTGATTCCGATAAAGACTACATTTTCCGTAATCTGGTTAAGAATATTTCTAGACACGCAAGCATGGTTATGTTTGAATCCCCTGTACTCTTCTCTCAGGTCGAAATGGGCATCCAGAATAAGGACTCCAAAATCCCCTCCTGCGAATTCGGAACATGCCTTTACCATAGCGAAGGTAAGGGAATGCTCCCCTCCAAGCATAATGGGAAGTTTTCCATCTCTCAGGATGTTCTTTGTGGCTTCGTAAAGGTTTTGCAAAGTCTCATTAATCGAGGCTGAAGTTTCCAGGTTTCCTGCATCATAAATAGGAATATTCACAAGATCGATGTCGAAAGTTGGGTTATAGCTCTCGAAATTTGCAGAGACCTGTCGGATGGCTTCCGGAGCCCAGCGGCTGCCTGCCCGAAAGGAGGAGGTATTATCAAAAGGCACGCCGAAGATAACATAATATGCAGATTTATAGTCTGCAAGAGCATCTACAAAGGAATTAGGTAAAAACATACTATAACCTGATATAAATTGATTTGCTTAAAAAATTGGCTCAGGATATTAACCTGAGTCTTCACCTGATTCGAAAATTTATGCTCTTATATCAAGTTTGATCTTGCCAAGAGCCGTAATATATGAAATCTCTTCGCCCTCTTTGACTTTGTCCTTGTACTCATCAGGAATTATAATTTCAAAAGTTGAAAAATCTCCCATGTCCATAAGCTGGGCGATGTTACTGGTAATTGAGATAATCTGCGCATTCTTTCTTTCCACAATCGGTACGTAAATTTTGTTTGAAACTGAACCTATATAGGATCGCTTCTGGCCGTCAAAGAGACCAATAGCTTCGATCCTAGCCTTTGCAGATCCATGTTTCCCGGGTTTGGACTT
>PMJC01000200.1 GCA_003157235.1 Methanosarcina sp. | reverse complement strand
GAAAACACTGAAAATTCAGTACTTGGAGCTAACGAGCAACTAATACATGTACGTTTGTCTCTTGCTCCAAAAATTTATCATTATTTTCTTACATTTAGACTGGTTTGAAAACCAAAATTAAAACAAACTTCTTGCTCAAAATAACAATTGAGTTAATGTTCAAAAAAAAGTAAGGTGGATAAAACTTTCATTTATTTGAGCCTTTTATTCAAAAAATTTCATAGTTGTTTTTAAAAATGGTTTCGAATTGATGAGATTCGGAAATACTGGCTGAAAAATATTTTTTATTTTGTTTGATTTCACAATAGTAATTCTCTCTAATATTAACCTACATCCTGCAGCTGTACACAGATGTATAATTTGTTTGCCTATTTGTCCACTATTTTCATTGAAAGTTGAATTAATTTTGAAGCTACTGTAATATTGAGAAAATGGATGGTATTTTTGTGTGCATCTATGAAAGTGGATGCCAGCAGAATGTTTTTATTTTTGAAAAACTACTTTTGTTTACTGAACTCTAAGTCGGGTATAAATCTTAGATGTAAGTTAGGAGAAGCGAATTGTGAGTTGTAAACCTATTACTTTTTGTAACGTTTCGCTTGATACTTTTAAGTACATGAAAAAAAAGCTTCAGGATACAGATATACATATACCACCTGGAAATAAAGGAGAGCTTTCATGGGCTGGAATTGTGGCAGATTTTGAATGGGATGGGAAGTCTAAGCTTACCATCAAAATCACGGAAAAACCCCTTTTCATCAGTTGTGATGTCGCAGCTTATAAAATAAAAAAATTCGTGATAGAATGCCATGGTTCATAAGAAAAAATTTGGAATTAAGAACATGGGTGATAGGAAACTGGATAGTGAAGGTTGTCAGGGCATTAAGCTTAATAATGTTACTCTGGAGGTGTTTTTCTGTGTGAAGAAAAAACTTAGGAGCTACGGACTCGTAGTTTTATCTGAAAATTTCGGAGTGTTTAAAGGGAATGGCATAGTTGCTCACTTTAGCTGGGATGGAGAGTCAAATCTGGTGATTGAGATCAAAGAACGTTCTCTTAATACTTACTGTGGGCAGGTAAGCAGAAAACGGAGGTCTTTAGTGCGTGAATGTCAGGGGTTATGAAAGAAAATCCGACTCAGGGGTCAAGAAGATATATATTGCATAGCATAATATTTCCAAATCGAATCGTGCTTTTCTAAGAATTTGAGCTATTTTAAGTGCTTCATTTCTTTTTCCTTTTTATCAAACAGTTATGTGCATTTCCCACAAGATCAAATCTACCTGCTTTTTCCAGAGCTTCATACACAAGTTCGTAATTATCATGACTTTTGTAGTGCATAAGGGCTCTCTGCATTGCTTTTTCTTTTTTATCTCTTGCAACGTACATTTTTCTGCCTGTGAACGGGTCAAGCCCTGTGTAATACATGCAGGTCGCTACGGTCATGGGTGTTGGGGTAAAATCCTGTACATTTTCTGTATAGCCCCCATAGTCTCGCACATATTCTGCCATTTCGATCATATCTTCAAGGGTGCAGCTAGGATGTCCTGACATCAGATAATTTACTATATACTGTTCTTTGCTGTATTTTTTGTTGAGGGCAGCAAATTTATCGGCAAATTTTTCGTATGTTTCTCTACCGGGTTTACGCATCGAACTCGTGACCCGCTTTGAGAAATGTTCCGGTGCGATCCGAAGTTGTCCGCTTATATGGTGAGCGCAGAGTTCTTCAAGATATTCTTCATCCTCAAGAGCCAAGTCGTAGCGCACTCCATAGCCTGTAAAGACCTTCTTGACTCCTGGAAGTTCGCGTATGTGGCGCATGAGTTCTAGTAACTTTTTGTGGCTAGTATCCAGAGCAGGGCATATGTGTGGGTAAAGGCAAGATTTATCAAGGCAAGCTCCTTTTTTCATCCAGATTTTGCACTCCATTCCATACATATTAGCACTTGGACCTCCCACTCCGGTTATAATTCCTTTGAAGTCTGGTTTTTCTGTAAGTTTTTTCGCCTCATGCAGGATGGACTCGGTGCTGCGGCTTGAAATCATGCGCCCCTGGTGCTGAGTAATAGCGCAGAATGCACAGCCTCCAAAGCAGCCTCTGTGCGTTGTCAGGGAAAATTTTATCACTTCAAGGGCTGGGATAGGTTTAGCGTATAAGGGATGAGCCTCGCCAGTAAATGGTAGCTCATATACCTGGTCCATTTCAGTGCCTGTCAGAGGTCTCATCGGCCTATTCTGAACGATAATGGTTTTTGGGTGAGGCTGGATAATACCTTTTCCAATAAAAGGATTCTGTTCCAGGAATTGCATACGAAAAGCCTTTGCAAAGGCTACTTTGTCCTGAGTAACTTCGGAAAAGGTGGGTATTTCTATATAATCTTTGCAAAATTTTGCTGCTTTCTCATATAACTCTTCATTTACTTCTCCAAATTCGACAGCTTGTTTTTTGCCCGCCTTGTCGCCTCTTTCGTTAAGCTCTTTCCAGGCTTTAACTTCCATCTTCCAAACTGTACCTGGAATGTTTCTGATCTCCTTGATATCTTCCCCTGCCTGTAATCGTCTTGCAAGCTCCACAATCTGCAGCTCCCCCATACCATAAACTACTAAATCTGCAGGTGCATCAGCCAAAATTGATTGCCTGACTTTATTCGAAAGGTAGTCGTAATGTGCAAAACGTCGTAGGGAAGCCTCAATGCCTCCAATTATAATCGGTATCTTAGGAAAGGCTTCTTTTATCCTGTTAGAGTAAATAATCACTGCACGATTGGGGCGGAGTCCTGTTTTGCTTCCAGGGGAATAAGCATCCTTATTCCGCGGTTTTAGACCTGGGGTTAGATTGCTGATCATGGAATCTGTGTTTCCAGCGCTTATGGAAAAGAAAAGCTTTGGCATTCCAAGTTTCTTGAAATCCTCTGAGTTATCCCATCGTGGCTGGGCAATGATTCCTACTCGGAAACCAGCGTCTTCAAGCCCCCTTCCAATAATTGCGGTTCCAAAACTAGAATGGTCCACATAGGCATCTCCAGTGACAAGGATAATGTCAAGTTCTTTCCAACCACAGGCTTTTACCTCTTCAGAGCTCATCGGAAGAAATTTTGATGTAGGTATACGTGAAGAAATATATTTTTCGGACTTATTTTCTTTTTTTGCCATTTTTTTCTTTTTATTTTCGGATCTTTTCTCAGGTTTTTTTTCTATTTTTTCTGAAAATTTGATTTTCAGCATTTCTGATTTTATTCTTGGCTTCGATCTCGATTTTAAGTCTTTTCTTATTTCTATTTTTATGGGGACAAATAAGCCGGGTTTCCTGAATAATCTTACGTTATCCGATTTTTCCATAATATATTTTTTATTTTCTTTCGGAAATGGTTTGTTTGTCGGCATAATCTGTTTCCGAACTCCTCATTTTTTTTGATTCCCAGGTACACAGATGCTAAAGTTATTTCCATACTTAAGTTTTTTTAGTGTCATGGCAATTTAATTATATAAACTAATAATTAGATAGCTTCTTATCAGCATACTAAAGTTCAAGATTTTATTTAGGTAATTAATGATTAAATTGTTTGGACACTAGGTTTCTCTGGATCTTCTTTATGCTTTCATCATCATTTTTAGCATGGTGTATGAGGCCATAATCTGGTTGTTTCCGTCTTTGTCCGTAGGAGCTCCATGTCCAGAATATATGTTCTTCACATCTAGTTTTATGAGTTTTTCAACTGATCCCAGCATTTTGTCAGGTTCTGAACCTTCTAAGTCCATCCTTCCGAAACTTCCACTCGTAAATACAGTGTCCCCAGAAAAGAGACTTTTTGAAACCGGTTCGTAGAGGCAAATGCTCCCCTTTGAATGACCAGGTGTGTGAATTACTTCTAGATATTCTCCATTTCCGATTTCAATTTTGTCTCCTTCTTTATACGTAATTGTGGGTTTGACAGCAGGTGCACGGTCTCCGAAAAGTATAGATACACTCAAATATTCATCGTTTACACCTTCCAGGTCATCTTCGTGCACTCCGACTTTTGCCCCGCTCTTTTCTGCAATTGCTGCTGCTGCTGCTGTATGGTCATAATGACAGTGAGTAAGGATAATGAGTTCCAAATCTGTAAGCTTG
The DNA here is from genome assembly GCA_003157235.1 of Methanosarcina sp. Lineage (GTDB taxonomy): Archaea > Halobacteriota > Methanosarcinia > Methanosarcinales > Methanosarcinaceae > Methanosarcina. Next base: position 5,646 of record PMJC01000200.1, on the reverse strand, counting down.
ATATATTTTTCCAGTTGTTTAATGATCTGGTCACTATTCATGCCTGCATCTATCAGAACTTTTCTGTTTACTAGGTAGACACTGGAATCGTAGGCTGTGGGGCAAATATACCGAACTTCTATTTTTTTTCCTCCTTTATTTTTATTTTACTCTATTCTTTTTCATATCTTTACTACTTTTTTCTTATTTTTTTTGCATCATTCCCTCTAAGTTTTTTTACTTTTAATGCGTAAGTCTAAATTTCTACATTAAAACCCTATGCGCATTTTCAGTCTTTAATTTTGCGATCTCTATAGTTCCCATATCCTTAATTTGCGGTACTATATGAATTGAATAAATTGTAAATACATGTTGTTTCTGTTTTTGCATGAAGAAAAATAGAGATTGTTGGTTTCAAGAAGCAGGTTTTCAAATGGCACTTCTGCTGCAAGAAGCTGATGATGTTCTTAAAAATATACAAGATTTGTCGGAAAAATGTGATCTCTTATATCCACTATTACTTGTATTGTTTCAATAGAGCAGACGTGGCAATGATAAATAACTATGTCTACAGATCTAAACAGTTTCAGAATTTAGGCTTCATCCACTGCATGTGTATCTATAAGGGGATTTCCAATGTATTTTTGAATGTCTATCACTTTTGTGAACTAATTTGTCTGCCTTCCAAGATCATCATTTTTTGCATTCCTGGAAGTCTAAGCCTGTTTTTTCGATGCTTACTTCATTTCCTGAGTTAGCTTCATTTGGGCAAGAATCAGATTCGTTTCTTCATAATAACCTTTAATATTTATATAAAAAATTAGGTTAAATGTGAAATAAATTGGTTCCTAATCTTTCGCAAGTCAAAGATTCATGCTCTGTCCGCCAGACAAATTTCTGAATTGATCTTTTCTACAATTTCCATCTTCCTAGCTCAAAAATAGTTTTTTTTCGATTGCTGTTGAATTTAAGAAAATCAACATGACAGCGAGAATCACTATATTTTATAAGCATGGATCTTTTTTTATTCCATCTCATTTTATTTCACTTTTTACACAGATTTTTGGAATACAAACCTGAAAAAGAATATGTATAATCTTTACCTAATTTTTTTGTCTGTTAACTGTTCTTCGAATTATACTTCGATCTAAACTCTGAGCTAAAGTTTTCTAGCTTTTAGTTAATCTTGGAAGTTTTAGCGCTTGTCTTTATTTTTGTAGAGCAAATTCATTGCATTCACNNTGATGGCATCGATTCTGAACTCCTGAAGTTTGAAGTGGTTATTCTCTCCCAGGATATCTCTTACTGCATTGAGGGCGGCATCTACAGGGCCAACCCCGACTCTTGCAGCAATAACCTCTTTGCCTTCGATTTCTGCTTTGACAACGGCGGTGGGTGTAAGGATATTTCCGGTCATCACAGATACTTCTTTTAGCTTGATAAGTTCTTCTTCAGAGCTTGCTTTCCCGAGTACTGCAGAAGCAACAGCATAAAGATCAACATCTGTGATCTGTTTGCCCTTATTTGCAATCTCCTTGATCCTATATACTATTTCATCGAGTTGCTTATCATTGGTTATTATTCCTGCAGATTCAAGGGACTGTTTAACTGCATGTTTGCCTGTATGTTTTCCAAGAACAATACGTCTTTTGTGACCTACCATTTCCGGAGTCATTATTCCAGGTTCGAAGGTATCGGATTTCTCAAGAACTCCCTGGCTGTGTATCCCAGATTCGTGGGAAAAAGCATTTTGGCCTACCACAGGAGTGTTTGGAGGAAGCCTGATTCCAGTATAGTTTTCAACCATTTTTGAAGTTTCCACAAGGTATTCGGTCTTAATGTTTGTTTTTATCCCATAAATTGCCTTAAGACTCATAACTGTCTGTGAAAGGTCGGCATTTCCTGCTCTCTCTCCAATGCCATTTATCGTGACCTGGACCTGGGATGCTCCGGCTTCTACAGCCATGAGGCTGTTTGCTACCGCAAGCCCAAAATCGTTATGGCAGTGCACATCTATAGGAATTGTTATTTCAGCTGCAATGTCTTTTATCTGCCTGTACATTGCAGATGGAACCATAATGCCAACAGTATCTGGCACGTTGATTATATCGCATCCTACTTCTTGGACCGCCTTGAAGACATCTATGAGATACTCAGGATCAGTCCTAGTTGCGTCCATCGCAGAAAACATGCACTTCAGCCCCTGGTCTTTGATATATTGGACAGCTTCTACAGCCAATTGGATAACTTCTTCCTGGCTTTTTTTGATAGTATATGTCCTTTGAACATCCGAGGTGGGAACGAAAGTATGTACAAGGCCAACATCGCTTTCAAAACATGCATTTATATCTTTCTTCAATACACGAGCAAGTCCACAGACTACCGCATCCAGCCCGGCATTAGAGATTGATTTTATGGCTTCCTTGTCGCTTTCTGAAGAGGCGGGAAATCCAGCTTCTATTATGTCTACCCCGAGTTTGTCAAGTTGATGGGCAATTCCCAGCTTCTGAGCAGAATTCAAGGATACTCCAGGAGTTTGTTCTCCGTCGCGCANNTGGTATATAAACTTCATGTATGTTTGTGAATTTTTTGATAAATCCAGTTTTTGTTCTTTATTTAGGAGTTTTCAGAGATGAACTCCCAAGTGGTCTATACTCAAAATTGAATAGATATGCAGTCATTCCGTCAGTAAATCTGCTCCGCCAGATAGTTTCCGACACCCATCTGTTTGATTTGATCGAGTTGAGCTTCGATCCAGTCGATTTGTTTCTCCTCTTCCGTCAGGGAATTGATTCGAGAAGTACTTTTGTGTTATTATCCACCACCTCAGCTGCTACATTGATGCTATCAGTGTAACTGTTAATAGCTAAAACTTCAGTTATATAGTCATGGTAGCGTATATTTAACAATTCTGCGTCGATGATTATTTTGTTCAGTTTGCTGACGATTTGTTTTCTTTCGAGGAAGAGGATGCGTGCGATCAGTTTCTCTGCGTGTATCCTCTCGGCGATGGCTCGCTTCTGGATCATTTCTTCCAGTTGCTTGTAATTCCAGTTTTCACACATCTCGGCATGGGCAATGTACTGGTTTATAGTGTTCAGTTCCTCAGCTAATCACTCGTTCAGATGTTAAATAATCGTCTCATTTTTTCTCCTAAATAAATATCATATTGCATCGAAAAGTATCAATAGACTCTTGAAGATTATTCAATTTGTATTTTTTTACTGGCTCTTCCATCTTCATTTTCGGAAGTGTTATAGTCAGGACACCATTTTCTATTTTTGCAGTACTCTATTCCTCTTTAACGCTGGTAGGTAGGCGGACAGCTCGGAAAAAGCCAGTATATTCTCTTTCCTTATGAATATATCCTTCCTATTCTGTTTCTGTTTCCTTCCCGGTCTTTGCACTTATCTCAAGCATGTCTTCTTTAAGGTTTATCTCAATATTTTCTTTATTGATTCCTGGAAGGTCGGTAGTTACAACAAGCTTGTTTTCTTTGTCCTTGATGTCAAATGCAGGAGTAAATACATTTTCATCGCCCCATTTTTCCCGAGGCATTCAGTCTTCAAAAAACAAATTCAGGCGTTCTTGTGTCTTCTTAATCTCTTCAAAAAACTGAGAAGAAGGAGTTTGTAAAATATAAGGTTGAAGAGCATCTTGAATTTCATCCTTACTTTAAGAAAATGGAGCAGTATAACCTACAAGGCCCTCCTCTATTGCAAAGCTTGCCAACTCCAGAGTTTCTTTCGCCAAAAAAATTCAAAGAAAAGGTAGAAAAAGGAGCTGTAGTTGTAGATACACGCATGCCTTATTCTTTTAGTGAAGTACATATAACAGATACTTATAGTATCTGGTTAGGAGGTGTACCTTCCTTTGCCGGTTGGGTGCTTCCTTATGATAAACCCATACTTCTAGTTCTGGAAGAAAAAGAGCAGCTGGAAACTGCTGTGAGATATTTAATTAGATTGGGTTATGATAATATTGCAGGTATACTAAACGGTGGAATTGCAGCCTGGTACATTAAAGCTCTACAGATATATAATTAATCTCATATCCGTTCATGATTTGAAAAGCAAATTGAATAAAGGAGAGAAAATAGTAATTCTTGATGTGAGAGACGAGAGAAAATGGGATAAAGGACATATAAATGGAGCTAAACACATCTACGTTGGTCATTTGGAGGAGAAACTGGATGAAGTCCCAAAAAATTGGCTTATAATTGTTTATTGTGGCACTGCTCAGAGTGCTAGTTTAGCGGCTTCAATTTTGAAAAAGAATGGCTATGGTAAAGTATACAATGTCCTTGGAGGTATGACTGCATGGAAGAACGCTGGATATGATGTGGTAAAATGAGCAAAATTTACTTCAGAATGTTTAATTATAGTCTTTAACTCAATGAATTTTACTTTTTATCACTGATTGGGACGTTTTCACTCATCTGACACCCGTGGAATGCGGGAAATGTGCTTGGGAACTTGTTCTCAAAAGAGAAAGGAATGAACCAAGAAGCCACTTAGTCTTATTTGAGTGCTAGTTAACTTATGTCAAGGTCATGATCCAATTACTTCTCTTCAGCATTATCAGTCATTATCTTTTATTGATTCTGAGATCAGAGGAAGCGACTGATAGAGTGAAGTGTGTTATAAGAGATATGAGACTCAGTGACTAAGCTAGGCATAAGCTGATCAAACTGAAGAATTTTGCTGAAATATTTCCCACAGTCACAATCAACACACAGGCGTGTTAGTTATGTTTCTCCAATTATAACATTAAGTGCAGATACAGTTAAATCAGTTGGTTTTTAGTCCTCTACTTCTATTTTATGTGGTACAGTTGCACCAGTTGATTTTTTGTCTTCTACTTTTATTTTATGCCAACCACACAAACAGCAATTCTCTTTGTAATGCATGATGTGTTTTATAACACAAGCAAGTCCTATTGTTGCTAAGATACAACCCACGATTTTCATACCTTTATGCACAGTTATTCCCTCCAAGTTATTTATTGTACTTTATAGTTTATTAAGATACGTAAATAATCCGAAAGTCATTATCAATATAGCAAATGTGTGATCGATATATGAGAGTATTTCGATAAACCTCTGATTTCCATGAGTTATTTATATACCATTTATATATATATAATAAAATTTAGAGGTTTATAGAAATCCTTATGAATGAAAGCTGAGGGTACTTAAAAGATGTCAACAGAAGTTTACTTTTGCCCATTTTGGTTTATTTGAAATTTTGCTTTAGCCCACTGAAGTATGGGACAGAACACGAATGGGGACAGCATTAAGGATATTTTGGGGATAACATCAATCAAATAATGGAAGTAATTTGACAGAAATCTATATTTTATAATGTACAAAAGAGCTTTATACTTTTCTTTTTTCATACGATTCAAAGTTCTATCTTGTTTTTTGATTTATGGCAGTTTTCGTTTTTCCAAAAGAGTTTGTTCCAATGAAATACGTTTTTTGGAAGAAAATGCTTACTAATTAGTAGAATCTATCAAATTAGGGATACAGTAAACCATCTGGATTTTCAGGCCTAGGGATTTGGAAGGAGTTTCCTGACTTTAGTTTTCCGGATTCAAAAGAAACTACAATTGAAAAAGTCTATGTGAATAAGGACATAGGGGTCATAGGCTGGCGTTTTAAGACTA
>PMJC01000283.1 GCA_003157235.1 Methanosarcina sp. | reverse complement strand
GTCAAAAACGGAAAAATTTTTGTTGTAAACCAAGACCTCTGCGGGGAAGATGGAATATGCGTCCGTATTTGTCCTGTTGATGCGATCTGGTTTGTGAAAAGAGAGGGGAACTAAATGACTGGAACAATTGTGATCAAAAATGGATATGTCTTTGACCCACTCAACGAAATAAAGGGGGAAATAATGGATATCTTCGTCCAGGATGGAAAAGTTGTGACAGAACTTCCTGCTGCCGAACTGAAAACAGGAACGTTTATTGATGCTTGCGGAATGACTGTCATGCCCGGGGGGGTCGACTCACATTCTCACGTTGCAGGCTCAAAGGTTAACGTCGGTAGAGTGATGCGCCCGGAAGACCACTATAAAGCAACTATCCAGAAAACTTCACTCCTTCACTCAGGTTCAGGTTATACTGTCCCCTCAGTTTACAAACAGGGTTATGATTATGCAGCAATGGGTTATACAACTGTCTTTGAAGCTGCAATTTCCCCTCTAGAAGCTCGCCATACACATGAAGAAATGCATGCAACTCCAATTGTTGATATGGGAGGGTATCTGGAACTCGGGAACAATTTCTTTATGATGCGCTACCTCCGAGAAGATGATATCGAAAAGGCTGCTGCTTACGTGTCTTGGATGATGAACACTCATAAGACTTATGGAGTCAAATGCGTCAATCCCGCAGGAGTCGAAAACTGGGGTTGGGGAAAAAACGTAAGCTCTCTTGATGAAGCCAACATCCATTTCGAAATTACCCCAAGAGAGATCATAAAAGGCCTTTCCGAGATTAACGAACGTTTGGGCATGCCGATGCCTCTCCACTTGCATGCAAACAATCTGGGACATCCGGGTTGCTATACTATTGCAAAAGAATCTCTCAAAATTCTTGATGGCATAAAGCCCAAGCAGAACATGGACGTGGAATGGGCTAAAATCAAAATGGATCCAGCAAGGAATCGTTCAGTATACCTTGCCCATCTGATGTTTAATAGTTTTGGAGGCACCATCTGGGCAGATTTGAAATCTGGTGTTAAAGAACTTGCAGGATATATCAACAACAAGGATCATGTCGTAATAGACAGTGGATGCGTGCCTTTCGGTGAAGCTACAGCCATGACCGGAGACGGGCCTGCCATTTACGATATTTACAAACTTACAGGAAACAAGTGGTCAAATAAAGACGTTGAGATGGAGGGCGGCTCAGGTGTCCTGCCCTTTACCTACCTCAAGTCCAATCCAGTGCACAGCATGCAGTGGGCGATGGGACTTGAATGTCTCCTGCTAATCAACGACCCCTGGAAGACCATTATGACAACGGATAGCCCCAATGGTGGTCCGTTTACTAAATACCCGGAAGTCATTACCTGGCTCATGTCTGAAGCTTACCGGAAGCAAACCATAAGTGAATGCCACAAGTGGGCCAATGATAGAAGTGGGATAGGAGGAGTAAGACGGTAACTTTCCCTCTATGATCTTGCGATCCTAACTAGAGCCAACCCTGCCCGGACAATTGGCATGGCGCACAGAAAAGGCTCTCTTGGAGTGGGTGCTGACGGAGATATTACAATTTACAATATAAACCCGCAGCAACTTGATCCAAACAATTACGAAGCTCTCCTCAGGACTTTCAGGAAGGCGGAATATACTATAAAGGGAGGCGAAATTGTTGTTGCTAAGGGAGAGATCGTCTCCATTCCTGAAAAGCAGACTTACTATTCCGAAGTGCATGTAGAGGACGAAACGGAAAAGGAGATGCTGGCCGATGTGAAGGAATGGTTCAGGTACTATACCCTTGGCTTTGCCAACTACCCAACTCCCAAAAAGTATCTCACAAACCCGACTCCAATAAAGGTTAATTGTGAGAGGTGAAGTAATGAAAGAAGTAATACTTATTCCAAAAAGGAATGTCGATATTAAACTGGAGACAGATATTATAACTCCTGACGCTTTTGCTGGTAAAAGTGCGGAAGAAATCGGAAATCTGTCCATCTGGCAGGGGCCAAGGACATATCCTCTCTGCAAATTTTTTGAAGTACAAGGAAATGGAGGTATTTCTGAAGCTGAAACCCTAATCCGCATAAAAGGTGATGTAACCAGGGTCAAAAGAATTGGGGAATGTATGAGTGCAGGAAAAATTGAAATTGAGGGTTCTGTAGGCATGCATTTAGGAACTGGAATGAAAGGTGGCAAAATCTTCGTTGCCGGAGATACGGATTCCTGGCCAGCCATGGAAATGACAGGTGGACTACTTCACATTAAAGGTAATGCTGGAGATCATGTTGGCTGTGCTTACAGAGGCAAATGGCACGGTATGAAAGGTGGGCGGATTGTAATCGAAGGCTCGGCCAGACATCAGGTGGGAGGTGGAATGGATGGAGGTGAAATCTTTGTGGAAGGCAATGTTGAAGGCTTCTGTGGAATTCGCCAGAACGGCGGACTCATCATTGTAAAAGGCAAAGCTCTTCGAGGGGTAGGTGCCGAAATGACAGCCGGAATCATAGTTATCGGGGGTAAAATCGAACGCTTTTCACCGGGTTTCGAATATGTAGGCATTGAAGAAGGGCTAACTTTTGGTGGTGTTGAGTTAAAAGGTAAATTCAAAAAATTTATAGGGGATTATGCGATTAGCACTCGGGCAAAAGGAGTGCTTTATGTGGCTGTGGATACAAACTCCGAGCTTTGAGGTCAGATGTATGGAAGTATTACTCATTACTGGAAGTACGATTGAAGAAGGCAGACTTGTAAAGGGTGGGGATAAATTCAAGGCTGAGTATACTAAGGAGTGCGCAACCTGCTGGATTTCCCCAGTTGATTTTGTGGCTCTCTGCTCTCCTGAGAAAGTTGAGGTAACAAGTAAAAACGGTAAACATTCGGTTGTAGTTTATGCAAAATGCATGAATTCGGTCAGACCAGGAAATGTATTCATGCCAAAAGCGATCTGGTCCAATGTAGTTGTGGACCCTGACACCCTTTCTACGGGATCCCCTCTCTACAAAGGTGCTCCAGTGAAAATTGAGCCCACTGAAGAAAGGGTACTGAGCGCCGAAGATGTAGTGCTGAAAGTTTATGTCGGAGGGGAATGAATATGGTATTTAAAAACATAGTCNNTGTGGGGCTGCCTGCGATGACATCCAAATAGAACTTGGGGATGGGACAATTGAAACTAAAAATGCATGTAAGATTGGAAATGCCAAATTTAAGGAGGTTGTAAGTTCCAAGCGACTCAGGCAGCCTCTTATAAAGAAAGGGGGAAAACTGAGATCTGTAGCTTGGGATGAAGCTCTTGAAAAAGCCACAGATACCCTTACTTCTGCAAAACGGCCCTTGCTCTTCTTGGGCAGCGAGACCTCTTGTGAGGCTCACAAAGTGGGGTTCCATATTGGAGAATACCTTGGTGCAGTTGTAGACTCAAATACATCTATCTACCATGGGCCAACAGTTATGGGAATCCAGGAAGCAGGGAAAGTCGCTGCAACAGAAGGGCAGAAGAAAAACAGATGTGATCTAATAGTCTATTGGGGAACCAACCCTCTTGAGTCCATTCCGAGGCAGATGTCAAGGTACGACATTTTCCCTCGTGGCTATTGGACTAAACGTGGTCGTTTCGACAGAATGATCATCACACTGGACCCCAGAAAAACTCCAACTACTGAAGCTTCAGATTTGCACGTGCAGCTAAAGCCTAATTCCGATTATGAACTTATCAGCGCACTTCTTACGCTTCTGCATGGAAAAAATCCCCACCCCTCAGTTGAAGAGATCACAGGTGTTCCTATTTCAATAGTGGAACAGATGCTCGATATTATGAAAAATTGCAACTTCGGTTTCATTTCGGTAGGTTTAGGGCTTTCATCATCAATCGGAAAGCATAGGAACGCGGAAATTGTCATGAATTTCGTAAAAGAAATTAATAAATTTACTAAATTTACTCTTGGAGTTCTCAATAGCCACTGCAACGTGGTAGGTTTTAACCAGGTGGCTTCCTACATGTATGGCTATCCTTTCGGGCTCGATTTCACGCGGGGATATCCACGCTTCAATCCCGGAGAATTTACGACTGTAGATATGCTTCGGGAAAGAGATGTGGATGCAGCTCTTGTAGTGTGTTTTGATCTGATTAGTAATCTCCCTGCGGACTGCGCTACCTACCTTGCCAAAATACCCATAATCTGCCTAGACATTGCACCTTGCCTGACAACAATTATTTCAAACATCGTGCTTCCTGGAGTCATTGATGCCATGGAATGCGACGGGACTTTTTACAGGCAAGATGACGTAGCAGTACACTTTGAACCTTTTACAAGTTCTCCATTTGAGTTCACAAGAAGTAACGAGGATACATTAAGACAGCTTTTTGCAAAGATCCGAAAGAAGAAGTGAATCATGTAACTATTTTTTTGCCTACATATAAA
>PMJC01000112.1 GCA_003157235.1 Methanosarcina sp. | reverse complement strand
AAACAACTTCTTCTGAATAATTATAATTCTCAGGAGGATCTATCAAAGCAATGACTTCACAATGAATATCATCCTTTCCTACAGAAACCGAATTTAAAAGATCAGAAGTAAATGTAGCAATCCCACATTCTTTTGGAACATAGGTTCCTATAAATAATACTCGTAATTGCCTATTCAATTGATTCCTCCAACTTATAGAATTAGAATTAAATTTTATCCCCCCATTTTAGGCTTAGATTTGTTATAATAAACTTAAAACTGTATACTTATCTTAGCACAGTTCGTTCATCTTTCAGTTTATCATATCAGTCCTACTGCATTAATATTGTATTATCAATTAATCGTTAAAAATCAATTAATTGTCCAGATTCATTTCTGGAAGAATAGTTCACTGGTAAGTTTTACTCACACATTCATCACACATTATCCGATTAAGATATAAATTTGTAAAAATGTGTTACTTTTACTGCGTTTTTTGCAAACCTATTTCTGTAAACCTATATCCGGATGATAATTTCAGTAGTCGTTTTTAACGTTTATAGTATTAACTTTATTCAGACACAGCTGAAAAATGATTGGAAGAGAGCCCGGAAAGTTATGTTCCTTATCCCAACTCTAAAGGTATTGCCTGAACAACAATATTTCCTAAACACCATCTTCCGGGCAATTCTTTCTTTTTATTTGCTAGGTTTTAATTTATAACCTACAAAATAGAATACCCATCTACTTATTTCTAATTTTGTATACGAAAAAATGTTTATGAACAAAAATTATGTTTACGTAGCTAATTATAAAGATAAAAAATATTTTAATATTAAATCTGTAATTTTTCATTATTTTTGGTAATTGTCATAATTTAGTAGCAAGTCATTTCTAAAACAATCTCAACTTTAACACAAAATATTTAAAATAATAAAAAATCCAGAAAATAATAAAAAGCTCAAATGAATAGAGAGTATTTCGATAAACTTCGATTTTTGATTGGTTGCTTATAAAGCATATATAAGCAATTTGTTGAAATCGGTGGTTTATCAAAATCTCCTCTAAATATTTTTTTGTTGCTTCATAAATAATTTTTCGCTGCTAAACTCTTTGTGATATCCATGGTAGCATACAGAGATATGTTTTGCAAGTTATCTATGTGGATATCACTGAATATCCCCAAAACATGGTAGAAATTTTTGATTAATCTTTTTAAACAGTGCTCTTTGGATGATATCTTCTATGGCTTCAAGGTGTTGATGATGATGCCACCAGTTGTTATGAGTTTTTGGTGGTGAGCTTAAGTTTTGTGAAATCAACTCTCATATTAAAAAACATTTCAGCATCTTTCAAATGATTTGCAATCTTCGAACTTTTACCAAGGATAGCAAGCTGGTGAATTTTAATCCGCCGAAGATTGGAAATGATTTACTGACATAACAATATGAAAGCTGTTGACATTTTTGTTGTAATTGGGAGCCTTTGCCACCTCTGAATTGGCTCCCAATTGTGCGATTCAACCATGCGATTAAGAGACAAGAACATCTTAACTCTTAATCGTTAACTTCTCCTATATGTTGTAGCTGTATATAACATGAACGAATCTCAAATTCCCTTTTCATTAAGTTATATTCCTTTCTTGGAATATAGCTGACTTGCCCTATTATTGACTTATACAAAGACGATTTCTCTCTTTTTTATAAAATCTATATATGTTTTTGTAATTATATCTTTTTTCCTAATTATAATCTTAAATATATCATTCTCGTTAATTATTATCGATAGCTAATTTTTTCAGAATAAAAGAACAGTAGATTTCTCAATTCATAGTTTCTTCAATTTCGAAACCATTTATATAAGTCAAAAAGGAATAACAAAAATTATTTGAAGTACTAAAGTAGTTGATTGTGGCAACGAAAAATGACTACACTTCTGGTAAAGGCACAGCCAATTTACTGGCTATGTCTTCTGAATTATGTAGTATCGTTAATTTAATAACTTTACCTGATGAAGCAAAATATGCGTCTCCAAAAATGTTTAATGTCTTGATTTCGTTCTGCAATATCTTTGACCAATTCTCTTGAATCTGCAACAAAATATAAATCGTCAAATACACCTATCAATAAAAATTTTTTCAACTCATTTGAAACGAAGGTTCACAAAAATGCTGCTGACTTTAATGATATTCCACATTATATGGCAGAGACACCAAAATATATGGGAATTAAAATAGAAAAATAAAATTTTAAGAGAATATTAATTATGTGTTCTAGATACATTGGAAGCTCAAAGCTAAAATTTGATGTTATTGAAATAAACGGGTTAATCAAAGAATATTCGATCCTTATGAAATACTTGAGGATTTCGATAAACCTCTGATTTTAACGAGTCATTTCTGTACCTCAGAAATATCACCAAATTTCTATTCTGGATCAGACAGAAATATTGATTAAAGCATAAAAATAATGAACTTTGGTTTTGCTCATCGTTTTTCCATTATAATATATCTATCTCATTTATTGAATACCAGCTAGCTCTAGATGGAGAACCATTTTCCAGAATGACAAAATTAGCCCTTTCGAAACTCTCAATTTTGAAAATTATATTCCGAAAGCTGTCTGAGCAATTGTATTTTCAATTTCAATTCTTAGCTCATCTGGGATTCCCCTTATCCCAACATCCAGGAATCCGCGAACGATCATACCAACTGCTTCTTCTTCGGGAATTCCCCTGGCCATCAGGTACTCCACCTGATCTTTAGCAATTTTTCCTACGGCTGCTTCGTGAGTAAGTTCAATATCAGCTACATTTGCTTCAAGGACTGGGATTGCTAGTTGGCTTCCTTTGTCAGTAAGGACGAGCCCTTTGCATTCCAGATGCCCTTTAGCGCCATTTGCATTGCCTACCATCTCTCCCCTTGCAACAATTCTTCCGCCAATTGTGATCGTCCTTGAGACCAGTTCAGCTTTGGTTTCAGGAGCATTCAAAATCGCCCTGCTTCCAAGATCAAGCTCAGAGCCTGAATGAGCAATTGCTATGGTATTGAGCCTGGTAATCGCTCCTTTTCCTTCGAGCCTGACAGTTGGGTAGAGTTGCACAGAACGAACGGGCTTGAGGCAAATGTAATTGCTTATATAAGTTCCTCCTTCCTCCACATGAACTACTGTTCTGGGCCTGACTCCTATTTGCTCGGCCCAGTTGTGAATCATTGTGAAACTTAGAGTAGCTCCTTTTTTCACGTACATCTCGGAAATTCCAAGATGTAGTCCTTCTTCTACTCCTTTTTTGGAGGTACAGCCTGTGATAATATCAAGATTTGCTTCTTCCTCAACGATTATGATATTATGCACGGTCTGAAATATCTTTTTGCTGCCCAGCATAAGGCAGGTCTGAACTGGCATAGAGGACTTCTTACCAGCAGGGACACGAATAAAGTAGCCGTCAGCATTTTCTAGATAGGTTTTTGAAGTGTATTTGTCAGTGTCCACCTGCACGAGTTTCCAGGAGTAATCTTTCAGCCACTCATATTTTTCCATGGCTTTGTGAGTAGACATAAGCTCCACATTTTTATCTATTAAGGAAGAGTGTGAGACTGCATTGTCCAACATAAGGAAACTTCCAGATCTTCCTTCTTCGCTTGGTACTACCCCTACTTGTAGCAAAGTTTTTTTGCTTTCCTCGTCAAGTGTCTGGAGGTTTTCAATAGGTTTGCTAACCTTGGAACCTTCCTCAAAATTTTCCAGCTCAAAGTCCTCGCCATAAGAAGCCTTTTTATTGGCTGAGCTCTCAGCTCTCTTTTTCAGGTTCAAACCATCAGTCTGCATTTTATACACTCCTCATACCCTTTATTTTTGATTTCTTCCAGCATTTTGAGAGGATTTCCGGAACACATAATTGTTCCATTGCAGAGGATATATCCTCTATCTGCCTTCACATAATCCAGTATCCGACCTGTGTGAGTAATAATAAGAGCAGATTTCCCCATCTCACAACTTTCGCCTGGACAGTTCAGACCTTCTTCAAGCAGGCCTTTTATTGTCATTCCAACCTGTTCTATGCTTACAAGGTCCACTCCAGATTCAGGTTCATCCAGGAGATAGAAACCCGGATCCTGGGCTGCAAGCTGCAGAAGTTCGGAGCGTTTGATTTCCCCTCCTGAAAAACCCACATTTATATCTCTGTCCAGAAAAGATTTCATAGAAAGCTTTTCGGAAAGTTTTTCAG
>PMJC01000128.1 GCA_003157235.1 Methanosarcina sp. | reverse complement strand
TCTATTTTTCAAACTACAATAAGTCTCAAGCCTTCAATAATATCATGACAGTACCTGAGGCTACCTTCTTCATATGCTTCTCCAATCCTCTTTTCCTGTAGTTGCTATTACCTACCCAATGAGTATAAATTTATCAACAGATAGGTTTCAGTCTCAATAAGTTTCCTTTCTTGAATTTCTCCTTTTTGATACCTGTTTCATCTTTGTATATCTATAATTTATAATGAGATGCCATATTATTGTAGCAATTTTACTTACTAGGTAAATACTTGACTTTATTGGTTCAATTGATTTCTTCTTCCGGTTAAAAAAATTCTCTTAAATTGCTTTGTTTCTTTCTTGCTGCTGCTGACAATCTATATTAAAATCCACTTTGCCACCTTTGATCCTCTTTTTGTGATGCCAGGATTGTAAAATTTATCAGCTAATTGGTATACATTTGGAACAACTCAAATTCATGAAAAAAGCTGATCTATTAAAGGAAAATTCTTAAATTTGCCTATTTCGGCAATTAGAGTTGTTACACCACTTCCCACTACTTGGAAACTATATTAAAATTTTCATTTCAGTTTGTTTTTCCCATAAGTACAGTTAAAATTTTTTCTCTACAAAGTTTTGGTTTCATCGGCAAGATGTTTTATAAGATTCAGACATTTCTGAAGTCTGAAGACAGCACTTTAAGATATTCCTTTGTCAAAATTCTCTTTTAACAGAATACCTTTATTCGAACATTTGGAGAAAGATTTTTATATTATTCAATCGATTGCCTTGCCGAATGAAATTTCTGATAGAATTGATACACTGTTTTTGCCAAAAAATATGTCAAGACTTCAGTTATATGTAAAATTTAAGAAGGCAGACCAGCATGGGCTTCATTTTTTAAATTCGTTCTTTTTGTATAAGTTTGCGGTGAAGCCGAACATAAGACCAAAATTTAGACCAACCTATTTCCCAATATAAAGATGGTTTTAATATCCAAAAAAATAAATATGTAGGTTACTTTCATTTATTTGAGCCTGTTATTCAAAGAATTTCATATTTATTTTTAGATAACAAGTTTAATTATATTGTATTGATATTATACAGGCAGTGAATATTTATGATCAAGGCTGGAATAATAGGAGCTTCAGGATATACAGGAGGAGAACTCCTGCGCTTGCTAGTGAATCATCCCAATGTTAAGATAGAACTGGCAACTTCTAGAAGTCTTGAAGGAAAGTCCATAACAAGCATTCACAGGCATCTTGAAGGTTTTCTGGACCTCATATATGAAAATCCGAATTCTGAAAATATCAGGGAACGCTGTGACGTTGTTTTTTTAGCAGTACCGCATGGATCTGCAATGAGATATGTCCCTGAGCTGCTTGACGGTGCCACAAAGGTGGTTGATCTTAGCGCGGACTACAGACTTGAAACTTCAGTCTTTGAAAAGATTTATGAAATTACACACCGTGATCCGAGGACAGCAGTATATGGGCTTGTAGAGCTTCATGCTGAAGCTGCAGAAGAGGATCTTGTGGCAAACCCTGGGTGTTTCCCTACAGGAGCAATACTTGCTGCAGCTCCACTAGCTGCAGCAGAGCTTATTGATATTGCAGTCTTTGATTCCAAAACTGGAATTTCAGGAGCTGGCATCTCACCGACAGAGGTTTCTCACTACCCTAACCTTGCGGAAAATATCACTGCTTATAAGCTCACAAACCACAGACACAGGGCTGAAATACTTCAGGAACTAAACAGGCTGGACCAAAAACTTCTAAATATCAATTTTACTCCACATGTGATTCCTTCTATTAGGGGCATCTTTACCACTGCTCACTTCTTCACAAATGAGCTTCTTACCACAGACGACTTAAGGACGATTTATGACGGATTTTATAAGGATAAGCCTTTTATTAGGTTTCCCTCTGGAGTTCCCTCCCTTACCGCGGTACGGGGTTCTAACTTCTGCGATATAGGCTTTGAAGTTGATAAGGAGAACAACAGGGTTATAGTGCTATCAGCAATCGATAACCTGGTCAAAGGTGCATCAGGACAGGCAATCCAGAACATGAATATAATGTTCGGGCTGGACGAAACGCGTGGACTCTGGTTACCTGCGGCAGCTCCGTAGACACTTGACCTAAAACTGGTTAAGGTGCAAATTGCTGAAAACTATGAGCATAAGAATCTTTTAAGAAAATTTTTATAAACTACTAGATTTTCTCATATGCTTATAAATAGTATCTATGACTCTTGAAATTAGAGATTCATCAAAATTCTCTTCAGTCCCGCAAAAAAATCAGGAGTGTTCTTTTTTATATTTGACCACTAACTAACCCATTTATCTGAAAATCCAAAATCTTACTTTTTCAGATACTAGTATAGAGAAAAAACCTACACGCTGAAAGGCAGGCGAGAACATATAACTGAGAACTGACTAAAGTAAGGAATAGAATTTGTCTCAAGAGGTATTTAGATGAAGGTAAAAGATATAATGAATTCTAACGTTGTCTTCTGTAAACCTGACAATACAATCCGAGAAACTGCAAAAATCTTGAGAGAAAACAACATCAGTGGGGCTCCGGTGCTAGAAAGCGATGAGCTTGTAGGAATCATAAGTGAAGGCGACCTGCTTAAACTGCTGATAATCCCCGAAAAAGGAGAGCTATGGCTTCCAAGTCCTTTTGAAGTTATAGAGGTTCCTATTAGGGAACTTCTCAGTTGGGATGATACTAAAAAGATGCTTTCGGATGTTGGTTCCATAAGGATAGAAGAGATCATGACTAAGAATGTGCACACGATCTCTCCCGAGGCATCAGTGGAAGAAGCTTCCGAACATATGGTCAGGCACAAAATTAACAGGTTGCCTATAACTGTAAATAATCACGTAGTAGGAATTATTACCCGCGGAGATATCATTGAAGGTCTTGCAAAACTCTGATAGATAGGGAGAATCTTTCATGAAGCAAATAGAAGGTGGAATATGCGCTGTAAGGGGGGTATCTGCAAACGGGGTCAAAGCCGGGAAAACTGGAATTATGGTTATTCTTGCGGAAGGCCCTGCAGCAGGTGTCTTTACAAAAAATAAAGTGGTTGCAGCCCCAGTTATTTTGAGTAAAGGAGTAATTGATACCAAGCATTGGCTTTCGGCTGTGATTGCAAATAGTGGCAATGCCAATGCCTTTACAGGTGATGACGGCTTCCTTGATGCCATGGAAATGGCATCGATGCTTGCCGAAAATCTTGACGTTGATGTTGATACAGTTGCTGTTGCCTCAACCGGAATAATTGGCAAAAGACTTGATGTCTCAGAAATCAGAAAAAATCTTCGAAAAGCAATTAAAGGACTTGGTAATTCTCCTGAATGTAGTAAGGCAGCTGCAAAGGCAATCATGACAACTGATAGAGCTATAAAAGAGTCCGCTATTGAGCTCGACTGTGGAATAAGAATAGGTGCAATTGCTAAAGGTTCAGGGATGATCGAGCCAAATATGGGGACCATGCTGTGTTTTGCTTATACAGATGCAAAAGTACCTGCAGATGTTCTGGATGCGGCTCTCAAAATAGCCGTACAAAAAACTTTCAATATGGTTGTGGTAGATGGAGATACAAGCACTAATGATATGGTACTTCTTACCTCTACCTGTAAGTCAGGAATCAAGCCCTCCATGAGTTGCCTCGATGATTTTCAGGAAAGTCTAATTTATTTATTTACTGATCTTGCAAAAAAGATAGCAATGGATGGAGAGGGCGCCACGAAATTTATTGAAGCTAGGGTTGTGGGAGCAAAAAAGTATGAAGATGCCAAGCTTGCTGCAAAAGCAATTGTTCGTTCTCCCCTGGTCAAGTCCGCAGTCTTTGGAAAGGATCCTAACTGGGGCAGGGTTGTCGCTGCTGCAGGTTACTCAGGTGCTGAACTTGAGCAGGAAAGGCTCTCTCTTTCTTTCTCAGGAGGAGAAGAAAAAATCGAGCTTGTCAAATTTGGCGAGATTTTTGAACCTTCTGACCTAACACTTCTGAAGAGAATAATGGAAAATGATGAAATCGTCATTACTCTCAATCTTAATGCTGGAAAGGAGAATGCAATTGCCTGGGGCTGTGATCTGAGCTATAACTATGTCCGAATCAATGCTGAATATACGACTTAATCTGCTCTCTTTTTTTAATGCGAGATTTGAATTCGCTTATTAAATAACGGTCCAACTAATTTCAGATCCCGCATTTACACAAATTTAAATAAAACTTAAAATGGAATTATATCCTGTTTTTTGTAGGTTAGACGAGAATGCAATCTATTTTCTTAACCTGAAAGTGCTTAAAAATTAATCTAACTTTCAATGAAAAATAATAGGTAAATATGTAAACAAATTATAGATAATTTCGATAAAATCTTATGCTTTTGGTTATTTGATATCTTTAATATTTTAAAATTAATTTTAACTTATTGAAACTCTTACTAATTTGCTCTTATGAAGGTATAATTTTCTTCAATCAGTTGGAGGCAAACTTGCTGAAATTGATTCCTTTAATTGGTTGGAAATCTTTTTGTATCATTTCAGAGTCCATATATTTTAACAAAACNNCAATGGGATGATCTTTCCAATTTTGAACTTGATAAAAATGCATTGAATTAATTTTCTTCAAGAAATTTTGTAGTTTTACTGAGTACATACTAGTTAGTACCCCAGTCTGATCACTCAAAAAAAGAATTAGTGATAATTATAATGAAGAATGAATATGTAGACAGTTGTAAAGTTAACTTTATTACCTTGGTTTGAAAATAAAAAAAGGTAATAATTCAGTGAACTACTTTTATCCATTCAGATCTTGGACATGCAAAATCGGATAAATATCGAGAAAATGAAGCAAAAACAATGAGAAACAGAGATGAAATCTAGAGAAAAAAGAGTGATAAATTATATTTTGATATATACCTTATAGAATAATAACAGGAGGGAATTATCTAAAATTTTGTACTGTGAATGTATGTTAGCAGAATAGTTAAACATTTGTAAAGAATATCCAATTATATATTCTGTACCAACACCTGAGTTTTGGGAACTTCTAACTGAAGAACAGAATAGGAAAATTGCAATAATGAGACTGAATGTACTTATAAATAAAGAACATTCTGATAAATTCTAAATTTTGTCATATGTACATAATCTTTATATAAATGACCCGTGAAGATCAGATGTCTCTCAAAAACTTCTAAAGAAAATTGAGCAAATTTGACTCGTAATATCATGCTTTACAACCTAAAAATCGGAGAAATTCATATTACATAACAGATTAACAATTTAATTATCAAAATTAAAAGGAACAATCATAGAAGATTTTGAGAAACCTCTGATTTCCACGAATCATTAATATAATATTTATGCATATCTGACTAAATTTCGGGATTTATCAAAATTTTCCATAATATTAGAGAAAAACTCTAATAGGAAAGAAATAATTCTCATATATAAGGGGATGATTTTAATAATTAATTATTCTATAATGTATGGTTTCAATGAATAATATTTAAAACCTTTATAACTATATTTACAATCAATTTTGATCTTTGTTTTCGATAACACATGATAAAATTTATTAAATATTTACATCTGTTCATATCCATAATTATATATTTTGGTAGTTATTTGGTCAGGCCTGGTATTTTATGGTAGACGTAGTTAAGGAATTGGAAACATTAAGGCAAAATTTACTTGATCTGTCCCTCCGAAATAATCTTCTCAATTACCGCTCTTCCCGAAAAAGGACCATCTCAATTTCAGGCAGAAACCCCGAGGAAATTTATAAGCTATTCGTTCTCCAGGAAAAATTAATGAAATTTAAGTCTAAAATTATGTCTAAAAAAATAAATAAAGTTGAAAACGGGGGGGACAGAGAAGGTTATACCTACGAAAACGATAGCATACTTTTGAAAACAATAGGAAAAATTCTTGATTCTGGAGAAAAAAATAAATCCAAAAATTCCTGTTCGGAACATTTTCTGGAAACTACTGATGATAGCGAAAGTCTAGGTCGAAAACTTTTTTATGTCTTTAACCAATCAAATTCCATCTTTGAGGAACAGGGCTATCATGTGCTTTACCTTGCAATAAACTTTCTGCAATGGAGTGATAGCAAGTCGAGCATAAAAAATCCACTTGCCCCTATCCTATTGATTCCTATTGAACTCAAAAGAATAGGAAAGGGCAGAAACTTCAGTATCCAATGGACAGGAGATGAGATACTCACTTCAATTACCCTACAGGCAAAAATGAAAGAATTTGGAATCCAGATTCCGGATTTTGAGATGCCAGAGAAGGCAGCAGGAATCGAAGAATATTTCAATGCCGTATCTGCAGCAATCCACGAAAAAAAAGACTGGAAAATTTTGCCTGAAATTTGCCTTGACCTTTTCAACTTTACAAAGTTTGTTATGTATAAGGATCTTGACCCTGCAACCTGGCCTGAGGGCATGTCTCCTGCAGAGCATCTTCTTATCCAGAAAATTTTCAACCCTCCAGATCCTGAGTTTGAGGTTTCTGGTTTCCTAGAAAAAGACGTTGACATGAAGCTATCAGCAAAAGATACTTACCACATAATGGATGCCGACTCCTCGCAGATTGCTGTTATTGAGGATGTGAAAGGGGGAAAAAATCTTGTTGTTGAGGGACCTCCAGGAACCGGTAAGTCCCAGACAATTGCGAATACAATTGCAGAATTGATGGTCCGTGGAAAAAGCATACTTTTCGTGAGTGAAAAGATGGCTGCGCTTCATGTTGTAAAAAATAGACTGGATTCTGCAGGGCTTGGAGAATTCTGTCTGGATATCCACAGCAACAAAACACGAAAAAAGGTAGTGCTTGAAGAGCTGGAAAAAAGCATTAATCGAATAGCTCCGGCATCCATAAGTCCTGACCGAGACATCAACGAACTCGAAAAAATAAAAAAAGAACTCAATGAGTATGCCCTGTCTCTCGAAGAACCTGCAGGAAAACTCTATCCAAGCTTTTATACACTTTACGGGATAAGGGAGAAGATAAGGGCTTATTTTGAGGCAAAAGGTTTGAAAATGCCCTTTTACGAATTTCAGGATCCTGAAAATTGGGAATCTGAAGATTGGGCAGAAGCAAAGTCTATTTTAGAAAAATTGAGTCAAGTACTCCCGTGCCTCGGGCCACCCAAGAAGAATCCCTGGTATGGCTGTGAGCCCAGGCTTGTGCTTCCCTCAGATCTTTCGGAAATAGGGTCACTCATCAGTGAATGCGTTACTTCTTTTGGATGCTTGGAAGCAGCTATAAAAACTCTCAACGACTTTTCTGCAACCTCCAGACCCCATACCCTTGAAGAAATTACAACAATAATTGATGCTGCAAAACTCCTCGAGAGCTCAAAACCCTGGCCTGAAAAGATGCTCCAGAATCTAGAGTGGGACTCTGAGTCCTCAAGAGTTATAGCTGAAACGCTAATTGCGAGACTCAGGCAGTACAGAGAGCTGAAAATTTTTGTAAACACTACCTTTTATCCTTCAATTTTTGACCTTGATACCTCGGAATTCGAGGAATTATCCCGCAAATTTCTAAAGGTCATATATCCCAGTTACCGAAAACTAAAAACAGAAATTTCTTCCTGCTACATTTCAGGTGTGCCATCTCAAAACGATAGAATTTTTCTTGATCTTGCCTGTCTTTCTGAATATAGATCCTGCAGACTGGAGCTTGAAAGTAATGGGGCAAAGGGTGAAAGATATTTTTCAGAACACTGGAAAGGTCTCGAAAGTGATCCTTCTATTCTGGATGAGTATGGAAGGTGGATTACTTCCTTCCGGAAGAATATAACTGAAGGCATTTTCACTGACAAAATTTCCGGACTTGTAGTAAACGGGGTTGATAGAGCTGCTCTTGAATACGCAATAAAAGGAGTTATGGAAGCAAAAAAATTCTTTTTAAGGTTAATTGAAAAAATTGGTGTCCTCATAGGCGCAGATTTTGGGAAAATGTTCGGAAAGGATCTGGAAGCTGCAAAGCTCAATCAGTTAAAATCCCATTTATCCATCTGGAAAGCAGAAACTTCATCCCTGGTATTCTGGAGTCAGTACCTTGGATACAAGAAAGTCTTCATGGAAACAAAAGCAGTTCCTATGATGGGAGATATTGAAGCCGGAAAAATAGAAGTGTGTGATATTATCCCTGCTTTCGAAGGTAACTATGCCGAGAATCTTCTGCACCGTACCTTCAGGAAAAGACAGGCTCTTTCTACTTTTATTAGGGAGCTACATGAAAGCAAGATTACTAAATTCATAGAGCTTGACAAAAAGATCCTTCTGGAAAATAGAAAAAGAATTATATGTTCTGTTTATGACGAAATTCCAAAGTTAACTTATGGAGCATCAAGAACTTCGGAAGCCGGAATTCTGCTCAATGAGTTTAACAGAAAACGTGGTCATATGCCTATCCGTACACTCATGAAAAAAGCAGGTGGTCTGGTACAGAAAATTAAGCCTTGTTTTATGATGAGCCCTCTTTCAATTGGTCAGTATCTAGATCCGAGAAGCACCCACTTTGATGTGATCATTTTTGACGAAGCAAGCCAGGTAAAGCCAGAGGACGCGGTTGGAGCTCTACTGCGTGGAAAGCAGGTCGTAGTAATGGGAGATTCAAAACAGCTTCCACCTACCGACTTTTTCGATGGTATTTTTGAATCTCCGGAAAGAGACCCTGAGGATTATGCTGCGGCAGGAGATCTTGAAAGTATTCTGAATGTTTGCAAGCGTAGTTTCCCAATCAAGACTCTTCGCTGGCACTACAGAAGTAGGCATGAGTCTCTAATTGCTGTTTCAAACCAGGAATTCTACAGCAATCGACTTTATGTTTATCCCTCTCCCATGCAGAAAGATGAACGTCTTGGGTTGAAATTTGTGCATCTTAAGGATGCAGTTTATGATAGGGGAAAAAGTGGAGTCAACAGGATAGAAGCAAGGGTTGTTGCAAAGACAGTTTTCGAACACTTTAACAAGTACCCAGATAAAAGCCTCGGGGTCGGGACCTTTAATGTAAAACAGCAGGAAGCTATCCAGGAAGAGATTGAGACCCTTCTGAAGGCAAATCCAGGATTTGATTTGAATCCAGGAAATGAGAGAGGAGAGCATTTTTTTGTGAAAAATCTTGAAACCATCCAGGGTGATGAGAGAGATGTCATTTTACTGAGTGTGGGTTTCGGATTTGATAATAGCAGAAAACTTTCCTTGAACTTCGGTCCCCTTAACAGAGAAGGAGGAGAAAGGCGTCTAAATGTACTTATCACTCGGGCAAGAGAAAAATGCGTTGTTTTTTCGAATTTTACATCAAGGAATTTGAACCTTGATGAAAACTCATCTTTTGGACTTCGATCTCTCAAAGTATTCCTTGAGTTTGCAGAGAGCGGTAGGCTCACACTGCCTGCATACACCAATGGAGACTTCGAATCTCCTTTTGAAGAAATTATTTATGATTTTTTAGTAGAAAACGCCTGTGAAGTTCACAGACAGATCGGTTGTGCCGGGTATAAGCTCGACCTTGCAATTCCTGATCCCGGCAATCCAGGAAGATACGTACTTGGGATCGAGTGTGATGGGGCAAGCTACCATTTATTTCATGTTGCTCGGGACCGTGACCGCCTTCGTCAGCAGGTGCTTGAAGGACTTGGTTGGAGAATCTACAGGGTCTGGTCAACGGACTGGTACCTGCACCCGAAAGAAAGCAAAGAAAAACTACTTGAAGCCGTAAAGAAAGCTATAAAGCAGAAAAATCTACAAGCAAAACCCGAACCAGAAGTTCTGACTATAAAAGAGCCTTCTACTTGGGGTGAACAAGCACATAAAAATTCTATAAAAAAGTTAGCAAGTTTGCCTGCAGAAACATTTTCATCTATCCCTAATATGGAGAACAAAGCCGATAAAAATCTGGGATTTGAATTCCTTGAAAATAAATCCACCTCAGTAGCCTTTTCAAAAGCTGAAAACGAAGAACCTTATTCAGACTTCTCTTTCGGACTAAAAGAGGGACTAATAGACTCTTCAAAAGAGGATTTTTTGCCAGAAATGACTTTAAGATTAGATTCTATGGCTTTGCTGGCAGACGGAAAATCTCTTCAGAAACGTATAAAGAAGTTAGAGAAATCAAAATCCTTGAAATTCGATGTGAATCTCTGTTCTGGAAAAAAAAATTCATCCGGAATCGTATCTGAACCAGAGCCTGAAAGATTAAGTTTTTTCCAAGCTTATCCTGAAATCTATTCCAGTTCAGCTACTGGGGGAAAAATGAAAAACAAAAGGCTCAACGAGTTTGCTTATATTTATGGCTCAGTGGGATATTTTGAGCCAAACTCGGATTCAGAAGAGAACAATTACACTGGTAAAGTGTGGAATTCTGAATCTGAAATCGAGAATGAAATTGCATCTAACGCTAAACTCGGAATTGAATCAAGAAGTCAATCAAAGCCTCATTCCAGAGTGGGTCTATACTTAAAAAACAAAAATGAAGTTAAAAATTTGGAAGAATCATCGCTTCCGAAAGGTGCTGAAAAACTTTCGGGGAAGAACGAACTTCTCGAAGCTACTGTCCCTCTTTACAAGATCTGCTACTCTTCAGGACTTCCGCATTCAGGAGACATCTTTAAGCTTTCCAATGAAAAACTTACGGAGGCAGTTATAAGGATTATAGAATTTGAAGGCCCTATTCATGCAGAGGCTTTGATGCAGCGGATAAAAACGCATGTAGGAATTTCACGCATGCTTGGAAAAATCAAACAGCATATATTAGATTCAGTGGCACTTGCAGAGAGTTCCGGAAAGATCCGAGTTGAAGGCGAATTCTTCTGGCCATCTTCGGAACCTGCATGCTTCCTACGCAGGCGCTATGGTGATGTATCTGCGAAAATTGAATGGATTTGTGACGAGGAAATAAAAAAAGCTGTCAGCTTTGTCTTAAATTCCCAGTATTCTACTCCTCTTGAAGACCTGATTGTTCAGGCTTCGAGAGTCCTCGGAATAAAAACAACTCATAAAAATACATGGGAAAGGATCGAAAAGCTTGTCCAGTCCGGAATTGAAAATAATGAATTAACCCTCATGCCAAATGAAATGATTTATTTTGTTGAGTGAAATAGGCTCGTCAGAGAGTTATTTGTTTTTTAAAAGCCTTTCATTTTTACAATTTAATATGAAAGTGCGTGATGAAACTAGTTCTTCAAGTACTTTCCCCATTCTTTTTTTCTATAATTATGGTTATTTCACAATTATTTTTATATATTTCTCAGATAAAACTGTTTTAGTCTCAACAATGTTCCTTTTTTGAATTTATCCCTTTTGATAGATCACATTGATTCTTTGATTTTGGCAATCAAGAGCTGAATCTAATCAAATCTTAACCTTTCGACTTTTCGATATCTAGAACTTTTCATTTGTTTCTTCTATTGGAAAATAAAATATTTTGATATCAATGAGTTTTTTAGGTCGTCTACTCTAGTCGTAGGGAGAACTGACAAGTTAATCCCGAGTAATTTCCCCACAGACGCATGGACAGCTTTGAGTAGAATTGAAAGATCAATGACTTTGTTTGTATTCTCTACCGTCTCACGTATGCACAGGTTTTGAAGTAAAAACTAAGTATATCTAACCGCAAATTTTCCGTTACTATCGTTTTGCATTTATTACTCCAGCTCATGAACTTAAAAGTATCATAAACGCATACATAATTCGTTTAACCCAAAAAATTTTATTTCCAGTCTAATTTTCTTTTACGTTTGCGTATTATGCTAAATCTTATTCCTTTTCCATGATTATAATATATGATCCCAACTACTGTAGATGTGGGTACCATATCTTATGATCGCAAATATAAACAAGGGATAGGCTATTGATCGGTTCAAGGTAAGGTTCTCTTTTATATAAAAAGAAGAATATTTGCAAATGAAATGACTGAATTTTGAAGAGTTACTTTACACATAGAGCGCAAAGGATTTTTTTGAAAAATGGACTTTATGGCATCAAGTTTTCTTAAATATAGATTTCTTATTTATATTTCGTTCCATTTTATATTTTATTAATGATAATATATAACCGATACAACTTGAAATCAATTTTCATTGGCATATGCGACTATGTTCTAAAATCTAGTGATTTTTATATTTTTTGATTGAAAATCTAATTCGAAAGATAAATTTAACCACCTATCAAAATTAACATTAGATATTTAGAAACTTCAATCAAGAAGTTTAATCACAGGGGTTGTAACAAATTGCAAAATCGAGTGATTTTATTTTTACATTCACTGCTGAATTTTGGTGCTAAGTTGGCATATTCTATGAAAATATAGAGGATCGCGATGGACCCCAGATTTCACAAATTATATACATATTATTTGTATGCATATGACGAAATTTGATGGTTTATCAAAATTCTCTATAATTTAGTATAGATTTAAAACTTACATATTAAACATACTAAATATTGTGCTGTTCAATTACGTAAGTCCTAAATTGATTTAAATTGTATCAACTTGAATAAAATAGGAGTGTGAATAAATGTTGAAACTTAGAATGAAAAAGGCAATTGTCATTCTACTGGCATGCCTATTTGTAACATCTTTGTCAGCAGTTGCAGCTAGTGCAGCTTATGGCGGTCACGGTGGCCATGGCG
>PMJC01000311.1 GCA_003157235.1 Methanosarcina sp. | reverse complement strand
CATCACAAGTTCTTTTGCAAAGGGCAGGACTTCGACTGGCACTTCCTTATTAAGATGCAAACTAGTTTTTGATTCGTCAACTACAACAAGAAAACGTTTTGCTGAAAGGGAGACTATTTTTTCCCTTGTATGAGCTGCTCCTTTACCTTTGATCGCATAAAGATTTGAATCGATTTGGTCAGCCCCATCAATTGCAAGATCCACTTCCGGATGCTGNNCGAGTTCCTCTTCACAGATCCGCCTGCCGAGTTCTCTTATAGTATTCGCAACTGTTGAACCTGTCCCGAGTCCCACTACCATTCCTGATTTTACTACTAGCGATGCTGCAATGCCAGCTGCACGTTTTTCCACGGAGTCAGTTAATATATTTCTTTCAGCCATATGTATTCCCTTCAGGTTCAAATATTGAGAAAATAATTATAAATATTCTTAAGATTGAAAAATTGTGCNNAAATTCAAAATTAAGGACCTTAGGGAGAAAGTCTTCTCCTGTCTCTAGGAAAGAGCACGGTATCCCTTATGTTGTCTGTTCCAAGCATGGTCATAACAAATCGTTCACAACCCAGACCCCAACCAGCATGTGGAGGCATACCATATTCGAAAGCCTTAAGGTAAAACTCAAAGTTGTCAGGATTCATGCCCTGGGATTCGATTCGGCTCTTAAGCAAATCAGGGAGATGAATACGCTGAGCTCCTGAGGAAAGTTCCATTGTNNACTCAGGCCTGTCCTCATAAGGCATTGCATAGAATGGTTTAATCTCCGTAGGCCAGTCAATGATAAAATAATGGGACTCCCCTGTGGTCTCGTAGACATGATCGCCCACAATATGTTCTCCTAGAGTGCCGATATCATCTTTCCAGTGCATTTTATCTCCCGGCTGGGCATTAATGATCTTTATTACTTCATCGTAGGTAAGCTTCAGGAAAGGTATCTTCGGAACCTTTAGTTCGACTCCTAGGATTTCAAGAGAATATTGACAGTTTTCGATAACCCGGCTGTAGATATAAGCCACTAGATTTTCCAAAATTTCCATTACATCGAAATGATCTGCAAAGCTAACTTCAACGTCTATAGATGTGGCTTCGTTCAAATGCCTACGAGTATCGTGTTCTTCTGCCCTGAAAATCGGGCCGATCTCAAAAACCCTGTCAAAACCACCGCTCATAAGTATTTGCTTGAAAAGCTGAGGACTCTGGTTCAGAAAAGCTTCTCTGTCAAAATAGGTGATCGGAAAAAGTGCAGTTCCACCTTCTGTTGCAGTTGCCACAACTTTTGGAGTTGAGGTTTCGATAAATTTATGTTTTATGAAGTATTCCCTGCTAGATTGAAGAACCTGATGTCTTATCTTAAAAACCGCAGTAGTCTCCTCTCTTCGTAAATCTATAAAACGGGAGTCAAGCCTTGTATCCAATTCAGCTTCAACTTTTCCCGTTGTGTCCATTGGTAGTGGAGATCCTGCGATACTTAGGACACGAATCTCATCAGGAAGTAGTTCATATCCGTTTGGAGCTTTTTCTTCAAACTTGACAGATCCAATTACTGTTATTACTGATTCGCGAACAAGTTTCCTTGCAGCATCAAATAAATCTTTATCAACTTTTTTCTTTACCATTGTAACCTGAGCCTTCCCTTCCCGGTCCCTGATAACTATAAAACAGATTCCACCTAGGTCTCTAACCTCATGGACCCAGCCTGAAAGGGTGATTTTCTGGCCAGCTGCTATTTTTTCAGGCCTGATATCGGCTGTGTAATGTGTTCTAAGATTTGCTAAAGACATAAATTCACCTTGATTAAGGACAAATTAAATGAAATGTAAAAGTGAAGCTGAAGCGTAAGTGAATAGTCATAACTCATTATTAATGTATTTGTTGAAACAGAAGATTTGCATACACAAGTTCCGTTTCTGGTAACATGAATCCTTTTCGCTCACTTTGCTAGCTCAAGGAGAATAGCTTATGTGGAAGAAATATTGCTCTTTTCGTCACCATGAAAGTATTCTATAATTTTATAAAAATATTATAATCATGGAAAACTTGAATCCAGCTTCAAGTACGAGACTAACCGTAAAAAATAGATTGAAGCACATTAGATAGACCATCTGTGTACTTCTTATGCTTATTGATATGAAGAAATATTAAAAAATTGTGTATCTTTTAATAATTGATCTTAGATCCGAAACTACTGATATGAGGGACATTATATATCCAAATGTATCTTGGAATAAGTTATGCAATTAAACCTAATTACAATGTCTGGATGAATATATTTATGCTAAAATTCAAGGAATAGAGAGTGTAAAATTATTGAAATTATACATCTTTCAAATATTCATATTTATATGAATACTTTTATTCGGGAGATCGTGGATCAATGCTGGATAGCATAAATCTATTGAAACCGGATATTTTGATGATCTATTCTCTTCAGATAGCTTCAAAGATGTCACAGTTATCGGAGCTGGGTCTTAACAATCTGATCTCGAAGAAGAATCACTTGGGCAAAGGAAATTATGGCTGGATCAAATCAGCTATTTTGAGAGAAAATTTCAATNNACATTCTGCAGATGTATACAAATGTAGAATTTGTTAGCATATTTGCCCACTATTATTCATAAAGTTGGGACTTACACACTTGAGGTACAAAATCAAGCACAATAGAAACTGTGATCTATATTTCCAATTTAGAGAATTAAGGGTTCAATGCCATTTTTCAGTTCAACGGCGTAAGTTCTAAAGGATTTAACCTTAAAAACTTAGATTATCTTTAAAAAGGATAATCCAAATTTTGTTTTACGTGAAATAATTTTCCCCGTTTTTTAGACCGATTTTTCCTCTGGAATAGATTCATACAGTTTTCTTCTTTCCAGGGGCATGGAGTTGAGATACTCTTTTGCTTTTTCCGGAGATACTACTCTGCGGGTTCCATCAGGTTCCTGTATAACCACTCCGCTTTCTATAAGCATCTTGTATCTTGCAGTTCGAATTTCTTTATCAGGGTGACAGACTAAATGGCAGTTAGAACATGTATATTCCATCCGGGACCCTGGAATTAGACATATAAAAAATCCACCTTCGAACTTCGGCCTTCCTAGATAAGCTTGTGTGGCAGTAGGTATTGCAGCAATGAAATCTTCATCTTTTTCGGGGATTTTAAAGCGTCCAGGAGACCAAGTGGACCATTTTCCAGAGGCATTCAGACCCGTAAGGCCCCCACATACAAGAAAACAGCGACTATTGCTTCTTCGCTTTCCGTAACTAAACTCCTTGCCTCCAAGGGTTACAGTGACTTTCTCAACTGGGTCTACATATCCAGATGAACATACTGAAAGACAGAGCTTGCATTCGTCACAATAGTTTTCTTCTTCTGGCAAAGAGTCTGTTGGGATAAGTTCCGCATCCGTAACTACTGAGACCAAGACAATCGCGGAT
>PMJC01000183.1:5578-6286 GCA_003157235.1 Methanosarcina sp. | reverse complement strand
AGCACAACAATTCCGAAGGGCTCGTTTCGACTGGGTACACACACAAGGTCGCAGGCATTAAACCAGTCTATTACAGTATTATCCGGGGCATATCCAAGGAAATTGCACGAATTGCCAATGCCAAGTTTTTGAGCCTGATATTCACAGTGAGCACGCATCTCCCCTTCTCCTATAAGTACAAACTTTGCATTCTTCTTTTTGAGGATCTTTGCAGCAGCTTCCACAAGCAGGTCAGGCCCTTTCTGATATGCCATCCTTCCAGTGAAGAGTACAACTGGAAGACATGGATGAATGCCATAATGCTTTTTTATTTCCCCAGGATCGATTTCTCTTTTTATTTTTCCGACATTTATTCCGTTAGGAATCTCCCATAGCTTATAATCAGGAATTGTGTAAATCTGCCGAATTTCTTCTTTCAATATGGTTGAGGTTGTGATCACAGCAGAAGATTCGTATCCTCCCAGCCACTCCCGATGAGATATTTCCTTTGCCTCCCACCAGTCTCCGTGACGATTTCCATTGCGTCCCCATTCAGTACTGTGATAAGTCATCACAAAAGGCAACCTAAATTGGGCTTTAATCTTGCAGAGGACATTTACAGGATGCCAGTCATGCCCTTGTAAGATGTCAAATTTACCTACTTTATCTCTGACATCCAGGAACCGAGAGTACATATTGTCGCACATCCTGTTCATTTGTTCCACTAGT
>PMJC01000183.1:0-5478 GCA_003157235.1 Methanosarcina sp. | reverse complement strand
AATTTTTTTCATAGATCCACTAACTCCTTTTTATCAAAATGAGGGCTAAGGAAATAAATAATGGAAAATGAGGATTTTTCCATTGTCTGTTGATATCAACACCCCTCAAGTTTATAGTAATTAATATTACTCTGCACAAAAATCAGGCAATTATTGAAGAATTCGGATCACAAATAGCCTACAATAGCCCATTTCCAGCCCCCGAAACCTTCAATTGGCCATAAGTAGGTAGGTATCTAATCCTTAATTAATATCTGTAAAGGCAGTTTTTGCATCACTTATCGAGTCCTATAATCTATTAACTAACCTTATATTTACTTCTAGATAAATATATCTGTGAATTTTTCTAATGTTTTGGACTAGGTAATATGAATTTTTTCTTTCGAGATCCTCTTATGTAACACGTTTCTCGGATATTATTAATTTCCCAGGTGTGGTATTTTACCTAAGGCAGTAGATGATCCACTTTCCGAAGGAATTGTATTATAAACGTAATGTATTTTGCTAAAGTTCTGCATGGCTGGAAAACTTCGAAAGTATCCAAAAATTCAGATGATATTCAGTAGTTCCGAAGAGCTAAACAAGATATGGTTAAAAGGCAAATTCCCGCAGACTTTTCCGTAACTTCTGAGAACAGATCTTCGAAAATCACTCATAGGACAAAGAAATTTTCACATTGCAGTTTTAAATAAAGCCTGAAATGTTTCATTGGAAAGATTTATACTTCAAATGGTCTTATTGAGAAATAAACGGCAAAAGCTATACATTCATTTTTTTCAAAAAAAAGCTATTCGAAGCATTTGTTTCATCAATAATTGCACAGTGTAGGCATATCCTATTTTCTCTGATAGTTCTAAGTTTCTTTCAAAGGGGGGAAAATAAATGGGGGGGCAAGGAGATAGCTTTGGTGATAATTTGTGAAAGTTTATGCGGTTTTCCCGAAGTTCTTGACTCGCAAAGATAGATATCAATCTACCCTGCGACTTGCTTAGGAATATAAACTTCCCTGAGAAACGTTATTTACTAACTGATTTATATTTTAAGTTACCTTTGTACTATAAAATAGCATCATGTCATTCAAAACATTTTTCTATATAAATTATATATTATATTGTTTTTTATATAAAGTATCGTAAAAAATGTATTATTAGACAATGATATCATTAACTATTTGAAATATGTATCTTTGAAATTGATGAAATTTACTGTTTTGAGTTTGATGTAATAGGTACTGATGGTGATTATACTTCTTTTTTTCGTTGTTGATAAACCAAAGTATTATTCTTCAAGATCGATGCCAATTATAATATCTCTCACAGAAAGAAAAATCTCAAAAAAATAATCTGAGCTCAAAAAACAGTTATGTTACAAACTGGAAGTGATGGATGTTATATTGGAACTGTGGTTAAATAGTACCACTTCTAATTTGATTAAAAACTATTTTGAAAATCAGGGAAATTAGGAAGAAAAAGACGCATACAAGCAAATGAAAATATTTGATCTTGAATCATTTCTTTTATACTCTGAGCAATGGAGCGAAACTTCTTAGTTGCTTACAGCGGGGTGGTTACTGAAACTTTGATTTTCCCATCAGTTAGGATCAGAAATATCTTTGAATCAAAATAGATTTCATCAGATTGATTTTAGGTAGGCTGAACAGTTATCTAATTTTTCTTTCTTTGTCTTTATTTTCATTTTTTTCTCGATTTTTTTTTCTTAGAGTACCCTTTTTGGACATCTCCAAGTATAAAGTTAATCTCTTTTCGAATGCTTTTTACTGCTGCAGAAGTTTGTTCCGCTCATAAGTTCATGTGTGTCCACTCATCAGCTCATAATACTGTTGAGTAGGCTCTGCAAGTTCATATTTTTTGCTAGGAGAAAGGTTTCCATACACAGAAGTTTGTACTTTTCCCTATCATCTATGAAATTTTGCGTAAAGTAACTAAGTGCGAGGGCATAATCAAGGACTGTTTCATAATAGGAAAGATCGATGTTGTCTACGATTATTATACCTCCCAATCCTTCTACGAGAGGTTCGATAGCCTTTATAGCATCACTGAAGCCACATACCCGGCTGACTACGCTTGGAGTTCCCTCTTTTCCGGCTTCAAGTCCGGTAAGCAGGAATGGATCATAACGCGAGGGAAAGATGCTTGCACAGTAGCCGGCCATAAAATCCCCCACTTCCATACCGAGTCCTCCATCGGATATTGAGAGAATCTGGGGATATAGAACCGCTGCAACTGAACCCTTTCCACGTACCATTTTCGAAAAATCGAGTCCTTTTTCTTCGATCATCTGCTGAATCCTGATTTCGTTTCCTACAAGCACTTCTTTTGGTAGGTTGACAGGAAAACCTTACGGTAGATTTTTCTTGGGGCCTTCTGCAGTAACAAGAAAACATATCACCTTAATTCCTTCTTCAATATGCCCTTCTAGAATGCTGTTCTTTATTTATATGATCCAGAGCAACAAGAGAATCGAGGAGTTCAGGATATCCTTTGTTTTCCACTTCTATGCGGGNNTGTTCAAGACCACGTTCTTTCAGATTCCAATCTATTTTATCGGATTTTATAGTAATCCCGTTTCGGATCCCAATTCCCTTATATCTATAATAAAGCTTTGCTTCCTGCCTGGTAGACTCACTTACTGTGGTAATAGCATCTGCATATGAGGCAAGGGCTTCGAGGGCAGCCAGGTGTTCCGGCACTCCAGGAGTCCATGTACTGTCATAAGTCCTTATTTTTTGAATAGAATTATATCCTGCAGCTCTTCCGGGGAGTGTAGCGTGCAGAGTTGAAATTGTATTTATCGGAACTCCAAGTTTCTTAAACCTGGCTGCAGCATAAAAATACTCCAAATTCATGGCAGTGAAGGGAAACACGAGGGTAAGAGCTAAAATTCTGATTTGAGGATGGATCTTTTTTCCATTTTTCATAAGTTCCCATAGCCAAGTTTACGAGAAAACGGGCAAGTTCGGAAATTGCATAGGAAAGATAAAGATAATGAGTATATTCCAAGCCATTTGGCATGCTCTCATATTTCAAGGAATCTAACCCAAAGAGTTCATAGGCTTCAGCTTTGACCCTGTTTTCGAGTGTCATCGCCCTTCCATTGTATGTTGTGAGTATTTTTCCGAAATCACAAGTTTGAAATTGCAGATAACATATTCTCGTTTTTCCGATCCGTTTTTCTCCTGTAAAAACTTTGATACCTGACTTTTCAAGTAATTCTAAGCTTTTTTGAAGCTCTCCATCATTATTAAGGTGACTAAATCCCTCAATATTTGTAATCCTGTTTAGTTCTCTGTTTCAGTCTGCACCTCTATGTCCATAATAAGGCCCAACAACAAGTATTTCATTCTCATCTTTTAATTCCAATGTCCCAGAATTGAATAGAGTCGCAAATGTAAGTGCTTCTCCATCAATGACGTTCCAGATTCCGCCCATTTTGTTCGATTTAGGGCCAGCTTCTTCTCCGGTGACCATGAAAAAATGCTTTGCCAAATGATTAATTCCCCTGTTTTTGCTAGTTTAGTTCTGTATTTATATTTTTAATTCGCTTGTGTATATTATAAACCTATCAATCTAAAAAAAGAAATAAAAAAATTATGCTTTCAATACACCTGGTAGTAAGTTGAATTCTTGAAACTGTGATACTAGGAAGTTTTTAATCCCAATTGAATACCCCAAAATTTGCTGAGGGGATCGAAACTTCCCCGATAACAGTTAATTAACTAACTTATTTATCTGTTAAGCTACCTTTGCAACAAAAAATGAAACTACGTCATGCAACTTATTGTGTATATAAAAGTATGATCTCACGTAATTTTGGTATGAAGTATCGTAAGAAATTTCTTTTAGACAATGAAATCACCAACGATTTGAAATCTATATATTCTGAAATTGGCAAAAGATACTTTTTTTGAGTTTGATGCAATCGATATTGATGCTCATCATGTGCATATTTTCGTGGATGTTGAACTAATATAATTTTCGTCAAGAGTGATGCAAATTGTCAAAAGTGTCATAGCAAGGAAAATCTTTAAAGAATACTATGAGATTAAGAAACAGATATGGATGATGAAGTTTGAATTGAGGGTAGTTACATACTGAACCAGTGTTGAAGTTGATGCTTCAGTCCAATGGGCTGAAGGCCCAGTAGTTTTGAGCTTTGTACTATAAACTCTTCAATCTGTCCTAAATTCCTTTTAGCTCAATTGATAACCTTTATTTCCTTTTAGCGTGCTTGCTGACAAAAGTATGAATTATTTCTACCTTCAATATTCCTAACTACCTAAATTCCGTCGTGTATTTTTTATTCGAATGAGTTATGAATTTAGCTCCCTTATTTTTAATACTATGGTTATGTCGGTTTATTTTGATCTCAAATATTCATTGCTTTTTGTATTTTATTTATGCTTAGAAGGAACCAGTCAAAATCTTTCCTAGATCTATATCAAATTTAAAAAAATTTAATTTTTTTTAGAGTATGTAATGACTCAAGGCTATCTCTATTCAGTTGGTTTATATCATTCTTCAAATATCCATTCTGTTTACATGCCCTTTTTCCCCAAGCGGTGAGGTTATAGCTGAAATTCTTTGATGCACGAAAAACGCAAGCTTTCTCAGTAATGGAAATTTGATTATGGAAACATCAAACATGTAATTATGGATTACCATTATGTGTCACCTAGGTTATTCTTTAAAGAGCCCTATGAGTTGCTTGCGACCCTTTTTTAGGGATTAACTTATATTAAATTATACAACTATGAAAATTATTAAAAATGAGAAACATTACATAATTAATATTCAAATATTGTTCGCATTTATAATTTTTGATGGGGGGATAATTTTTGTTCACTTACATTTTTTCTTTGCAAAAATTAGAAATAACTTAAATTGATATTTAATGTGTAGTTTATATCTAATTATATATAATTATACTAAGAGAAAGCAGATGATAAGAAACAATTGCCTGGGAATTATTTTTTAGTAAATTCCATTGATTATATAGAATTTCGATAAACCTCTGATTTCAACAAATTGTTAATATCAGTATATAAATGACCAACAAAAAATTGGGGTTTATCTCAATTCTCTATATAATATATTTATGGAATTAGGATAAGGGACAAATCCCCCTGAACTTTCTTATCATTTATTTTATTTGCATTCAAATATCGAGTTTCCACGGAGAATCAAATCTCCAATAAAACTCAAGATTCAAGCTTTCTTGCACCATTCAATAGATTATCTTTGAAGGATTGTGGCAATTTTCAAAATCGAGTGATTTTGTAATTCTCTGTTTATCACTAGATTTTAGCATTGTGTCTCTCATAGGCAACGAAGATAAAAACGAATCATTTTATCTTAGGACTCACGCAGTTGAACTGAAAAATCAATAGCATTAAAAGTCCTAAATTTATTATAAAAAATCTAAGGCTAAAATGGGGAGTAAAATTACAATTCTATAAGT
>PMJC01000163.1 GCA_003157235.1 Methanosarcina sp. | reverse complement strand
GATTATGAATTTGCAATCAAAGTAACAGATGTTTCATTTGTCTGTGCAGGGATTCCCTCAACAAAAAACAGATGTACAAATCTCTCAATTGGCCATGCAGCCGTAAAAAGTATTGGAACAGTCCTGAAAACTAAAGATAGAACATCACATAGTAGTTGTAAAAAGTACAGTTGTTCCCGAAACAACTGAGAGTTTGTTTTTCCTATCCTCGAAGAAGTCTCAGGAAAAACAGTAGGTAGAGATGTCAGAGTAGCAGTAAACCCCGAATTTCTCAGAGGAAGGACGCAGTCCATGATTTAATGAACCCTGATAAAATCGTTATTAGAGCAATAGACCGAGAATCAGGATACATTGTTTCAGAACTTTACCGGACCTTTAAATACAAAGTCACCCTTACTAATCCGACAACAGCGGAGATGATCAAATACGTGAATAACTCTCTACTTGCAGCCAAAATATTCTTTGTCAATGAAGTAAAAATATGTGCAAAAAATTAGGGGTAGATACTTATAAAGTTATGGGAGCTGTGGGGAAATATTTCAGGATATCTCCAAGATTTTTGGATTCCGAGCAGGCTTTGGAGGGTTTTGCCTTCCGAAAGACGTAAAAGTCCTCATAGTAAGGGCAAAAGAAATCGGGGACAGAATGGGATGAGTTCAGGCAGCTTGAACCTGAATTCGAAAAAATGAAGAAAAAGATAGTAATTGACGGAAGACGCATAATTAAATCTAAAAATATAGATTATGAGGGCGCTGTTGGTAAGAAACGGCAAAAATATCCCTCTATATATTAAGGTTATACATAAAAAAGTTCAACAAAATTCATCGAAAGAATATTAATTAACTTGACGCTTAGAATCAACTTCATGAAAAATGGATGCTAAATATATTTTTGTTAATTTTGACAATGTTAACATCTTTATTAGTACAAAAATTGTAACTATTCAATAGAATATTTAATCAAATGTTATATATTCATAAATTCTGTCACATCAATCTGTTGTGGAAATAGAATTGATTTTCATGAGGAATTAATGGGCACTGTCAGACTTAGAGTTGGAAGTAAATCAGGAATTCATCTAATAACAGCAATGGTATATACATTCCAACCCCTATTCAAGTCAAATTTATTGTTATATCATAAAAGTTGAGAAAAACAATGTGTACGCCTGCTAATACATAAGTTTTATGGATAACACGTTGTTTAGGAGATGATGTAGAGTTAGTTTATGTTTTCTCTTTCCGCTGGCTATATAGCCTTCATTCTTGTCACTATAAAGTTGATCTTCTGTGAAATCAACGGCAAATTCATAATTTTTTCAGGTTTGATGAAAGGCTTAATTTGTTAAGTAAACATTTTGTGATTTACCTCTCTAATAGCTTTAAGTCTGTTTTTTTTCAGACGAAGGTTTAAAAAACTTTTAAGTTTGTTTTTGGACCATAATTTGAATTGGATGCATGATGACTTTTAGGTAGCCATCCATTTCAAAATCGCGAAAAAAATTTAGTAGGCAATTTTGAAAGAATAAAAGTTGGAATTTTTTGCATATGTGTTGTCACAACAGGGTTATAAGCATTTAACTCCATTTGAAGTAAATGCGCCAAGATGTTGTGATTCGTGTTTAATTCTAGGCATAGCTGTTAAATAAATTTTTATATACATAGATCTATATATATATCTACATATCCCTTATAATAGCTAATATATTTACTCGGAAAAAATACGGCGATGTTGGCAATCAGCACTTAATAAGCTATAAAAAGTAAATCTGCTTTTGAAATAATCGATTAAGATTCAATGAAGAATTGCAATAAATTAATTATTATTATATTTATATATTTGTGTGAAGTTCAAGATTCTATACTAACTGCTATTCATGTTACTTTCACAGGATAGTCTTGGTTTAGTTCTATTTCTTATAAATGTATAACGTTACATCTTGTAATTGCCTAAGAAAGCAAATGTTTTACTATAGAAAAGTGGATATTAGATATTACCGGATTACTACTTTAATTGCGGTATGAGGAATTGAAATTCAGAAATATTTGACTGTAAATTGCGAAGTTGCTGCAGTTTGAATGCTGAGTCTAGCGTTGTACCGGTAGCTTGGATAGCTGCTGACCCTATCGTTTTTCGGATGGTTTGATGCTATTATCATCCGACCCATGAAAATGTGGTAAAAGTAAATGTTCCTTGAGTTCTAAGATCACAGAGGACATTGATAATGAGACCTGTAAAAGATGGAATCGATTCCATCTCCAAATACCTGCGCTCGAAAAAAGAAATTGGTAGAAGGAAAATAGGACTTTTAGTGGACGGTCCAAATATTCTCAGAAAAGAGTTTGATGTGAATCTGGAGGAGATCAGAGATGTTCTTAAAGATTACGGAAATATTAAAATAGGACGTGTTTTCCTCAATCAGTACGCCTCTGAAAAACTGGTTGAAGCCATTGAGAATCATGGGCTTGAGCCCATTATCTGTTCCAGCGATGTTGATGTGCGCCTTGCTGTAGAGGGTATGGAGCTGGTCTATAACCCCCATATTGACACCCTAGCACTCGTGACCAGGGATGCTGATTTCAAACCACTCCTTAACAAAGCAAATGAACATGGTAAGGAAACAATCATTTTTGGGGTTGAACCTGGTTTTTCCACAGCCCTCAAAAATTCTGCAGATTATGTAATTATTATGAAAAAGAGTAGGATGAGCAGTTATGATGAGTCCGATGGAGAGGAACAAGGTGAAGGAAAAATTGATACATCGGATTTTAAGGAATAAAGTGATTATATTTATCAGGAATCTATTGAAAGATCTGACTCATAATACAATAACATAAATAATACAATAAGTACATCATTCCAATTAGTTGAATAATTTTTTTGCAAGAATTGGCATAGTAGTCGTATTTGTCGACTTCATAGTAGTAGCTGCACAACTTGTTTAAGTATGTAGCGGTTTTCTAAGATAGTTATAGGGGTAGATTAAGTTCCCTCGACACAATTCAAATAACTTTTGTTTTCCCTCTGCGATAACAACATATATTTGGTGACTTTGATTATTTAGTCTTCACGGTAAAAAATAAAACTTATCAAAGTTTCGGTGCCGTTAAAATATCTCGCTGTAAGTAACTGGGTATTTTCGTGACACTGCTCTAAGTATAAAGTAATTATTCAACATGAATTATTTTCATTTGCTAATGTGGTTTTTTTTCTGGTTTTACTGAGTACAGCCGACTGTATTACAGTCTAATCATTCAGGGGAAAAATTATTGATAATTGCAAAGAAAAATAAATATGGGGACAGTTACAAAGCCAACTTAATTGTCTTGTTTTGAAAATAAAAGAGAGAATGAGTTATGTACCAAGAAACACGAGGATCAGTTAAAAAAGAGATATTGAGGGAATAGTTTACGCAGCAACTTGAAAGATGTTCAAAGCAGAAAAAGTTCTTGTTACTACTGTTCAAAGAGCGAATCTGAAGATGTTGTGTAAAATCTTTTTTATAATCTCTATCAGTTGATGAATTGAAACTGAATAAAATATTTTATGGGTAGTGGAAGCTATCTTCAAAATCAAAGAATAAGGACCCCGAAAAGAAAAATTTGAATAAAATACAGAAATTAGCAAGAAAGA
>PMJC01000090.1 GCA_003157235.1 Methanosarcina sp. | reverse complement strand
TTACAGATGATTTCAATTCTAATTTCCACCTGGCTCTAAATTTTACCCATATTAGTGGTAGCAGCATCCAGCTGATCAGCGAAATTCAAAATTACTTCATTATATTTATCTCCATTGTCCTGATTCCCTTTATTATTTTTTATGAGATCAGAGCCTGGAGAATGCGTAAAATTGATGAGAAAATACCTGATTTGTTAAGGAACCTTTCCAATCTGAATGGCTCTGGAATTCTTTTTTCAAACTCTTTGAAATTAATGGCTGAATCCAAAATGGGCATTCTTACAAAGGAACTTAAAAAGCTAAAAGAAGATATGTCTTGGGGAACCTCAACTTCAAGAGTTCTTATGAAACTTGGAAATAACATCAAAACATCTACTTCAAGTCGAGTTCTTCATACACTTATAAAAGCAAACGAGTCTACAAGTGATCTTAAAAATGTGCTTTTAGTTACCTCTGAACAGGTTAAAAGTGAAGAAAAGCTGAAAAAAGAACGTTCTTCAGATATGGCTGTCTACGTAGTAACCATATATGTTGCTTTTTTTGTCTTCGTTTTCATAGTCTATGTTCTGGTTTTATATTTTTTTCCTCAAAGTGTCTCTTTTACAAGATCTTCTCAGGAAATTTGGTATGCGGGAATAGGAAACGAATTCTTTAATATTAAGGAGTATACAATGCTCATGTTTCACTCAACCCTTATTCAGGCCTTCGTTTCCGGACTCGTTGCCGGGAAGATGGGACAGGGATCAGTGTACATGGGCTTGAAACATAGTGTCAGCATGATAATGATAGCCTATATAGTTTTTATGCTATTCATTTGATCCTCAATGCCTCAGCACAGACATTTGCACAATTACTATTTCTATTATATTAAATGATGATCTATAAATTAATGGCTACAAAACTACAATAAAATCGAAATGGAAGTTCAGGTCTTGAGGGGTATTACTAAAAATCATAAGCATTAAAATCCATCTGGCATTTTACTCAAATATGTATGTATATTCGTATTTTCTGTTAGATCAATCAAAGTTTGGTGTCTCTCCTACTATAAGCAACGGGATATTTTCGCTCTATTGCCATTGATATTGAGGAATTATTCAAAATTGAATGTTTTCATTTGTTTATATGCTTTTTTCTTCCTGATCTTCCTGATTTTCAACATCGTTCTTAATTACATCGGAAGTTGTACAATCACTCAGAGTTCTAATGTAACTTCATCACTCCAGAGTTCACAATTCCATAACTGTTTTTAATCTCAGAGTATTCTTTAAAGGTTTTTCTTGGTGTGATACCTTTTATAATCTGCATCACTATTGAAGGATAATATTTAGGTTCAGCACCAACGAATAGATGTACATAATTACTATAATTACCTCGCATCAAACTTAAAACAGTAATTTTCCCAATTTAAAAGCACATGTATTTCAAATAGTTGATGATTTATTGTCCGTGAGAATTTTTTACGATACTTCATACAAAAAAAGGCATTTATATATTTTATTTCCTATTTTCTGCAGATTTACATAGGAATGTCATCTATTTTCTCAATATGACAGTATCATTAAAAATTAATCTAACTTTCAATGAATAATAGTGGACAAATAGATAAATAAATTCTATATGTTTGTACATCTGCAGAAAGTAGGTTCCTTGATATACACAGTGTTTGCATGAGTAGTTTATTTTTCATTGAAAAGGTAGCTTAAAATATAAATCAGTTCGTTAATAACGATTCTCAGGGAAGTTTTCATCCTTGCAACTGATTGCGGTTATTTGACTGGTCTCCTAGAAGGTCGGCACAGTTACGAAGTATGATATATTCTAAAAAACGATATTTATGCTATGAAATTATTTATGTTATTTAGATAAATTTGAATTATTTTTGAAATGAGACTGATTTTCTGGCAGGAAATTGTTCAAACCCCCCCATTTCCACTGGAACGGTTAGTTTAAATTTATGTATTATGGAGTTATATTTGAACCTAGTATGCTTGTCATACAAAGAAAATATACAGTAACAAAATAACTACTGAAAAAAAGATGATAATAAAGAAAAAAATTTGAACGAAACATGTGAAATGTAAAAAATAAGCAAAGAGCAAAAACTTGAGAAAAAGTATAGAGGATTAAAGCATAATTACTCTACTTCGGTTACCAATGCTCAGCTCGATTTCTTCGTTCAGGCCATACTTGGCATAACCATCAATGATCTGGATTTCGGAGTCGATATCAAGATCCTCGATCACATAAGCTTGATCTCCCCATAATGTTAGTCTGATACTGCCTGTTTCATCCTTGATTTCAAGATTTGCAACCACACTCTCGGTTCCATCTTCCCGTTCAAACTCCCTGAGTTCTCCCAATTCTGAGATTTTTCCTTGGACTGAATAACTTTCCCCGGGAATTATATCGGCAATCGGTGTGATTTTTTC
This sequence comes from Methanosarcina sp., assembly GCA_003157235.1. Lineage (GTDB taxonomy): Archaea > Halobacteriota > Methanosarcinia > Methanosarcinales > Methanosarcinaceae > Methanosarcina. The sequence continues at coordinate 942 of PMJC01000090.1, read as the reverse complement.
CTTGTACTCAACCTTTTTTTCGGTCTTCTGGATGGTCCCTCTGGATCCAAGGTTCAGTTCAATTTGCTGGTTAAACGCATTTTCTCGAGAATAGGCATGGAGTACTTCTAAAGTCTCGTCAAAACTAACTTCATCAAGAAAATAGGTTTTTTCATCCCAGAGTGTAAGCTTGATTTTGCCTGTAGAATCGCCTAGAAGAAGATTGCCCACTCTTCCTACAGCCCCATCTTTTTTCTCGAAGGTCCGAATTTCTGCAATATCAAGTACTCTTCCAGAGATGTTAATATCATTCATATCAGCTTTTATGTCCATAATCGGAGTAAATTGCTCTTCATACTCGACTTTTTTGTCACTTTTCCTGATTGCACTCCGATTTCCGATCTGGAGTTCCACTTTTTGAGTAAAGGCATTTTCCCGAGTATAAGCATTGATTAACTCTACAGTATCTCCATGTTCGATCTGGTTCAAAAATTCGGTTTTTTCGTCCCAGAGGGTTACTCTGAGTGTGCCTGTAGCATCGCCGAGCAGCAAATTTCCTACCTTTCCACTGTTACCATCCTTCTTATGGAAGGTCCGGACTTCTGAAATTTCCAAAATTTTTCCTGTCAGGTTAAGGTCGCCCATCCCATCTTTGATGTCTTTTATCTTTTGGCTGCTCACGGGCACATCGATATCTTCCTCACTTTCGGTTAGGACTCCATTGTTTCCTACATTGACTTCAACTCCGGAATATCCTTGCTTTGCATAGCCGCTGATCTGGAAGGTATTTCCTGCTTTAATTTTTTCAGCTTTTATCAGATCTACCATATTATCCCACAGATTCACCCGGATTTTACCGGTCTCGTCTCCAACAATCAGGTTCCCTACTCTACCTATAGTTCCATCGTTTCGGGTAAATTCTTTGGTATCTAAAATTGAAATGACTCTTGCAACAAAATTAAC
>PMJC01000100.1:5860-11696 GCA_003157235.1 Methanosarcina sp. | reverse complement strand
AAACCCCTAAATTTCATCATATGTATATAAATGTAATATAAATGACTTGTGAAAATCGAAAGGTTTATCGAAATCTTTTTAAATGGAACTTCTCCAAAGTTCCGAAAAGACTAACTGTAATTATTATTCATAATATTAAGTCATAAATCTTAATTCGCTTTAAATATAGGTAATTCTATTCTTTAATCATCTTTACATTGTAAATTAATTTATTTTCACCTTTATCAACAACCCATTTTCACTCAAAAAATGAACACATTGATAATTCTTACCTTTGCATTTTTAATTTATCCATTTTCGTTTTAATTTTCAATACCTTCATTGATTTTACTTAAATATTTTTGTCCCTCTAGCAAAATAGAACTTACCAGTAATAAATAGCATGAATCCAGTTTTTCTAATCAGAAAATTATTATGAACATTTCATTCTGCTCACTCTTGGCATCATTCTCAGCTCATTATCTTAATTTAAAACTTTTACAATTTCCCAAGCATCAATTCTCTTCAATGGATTATGGTACCCCAGTATCCATATGCACCAAGAAGTAAAATCTTATACATCTGTTGAATTTTATGCGTTATTACAGTAAAATCAGTATCATAAGCATTATCAATGCCATATGATAGTGCCATGAATTCCAATTTTTCACCATGTATTCTACCCTGAAATGATCTCTCAATCCAATACCTTGAACTCGGCATTTTTAAAAGATTATCAAAACGAAGCATCCTCAGAAGCATTGCATAATGAAATTCTATTTCATTTGATTCAGTCGTTGCTGATGATAAGCCATAACGACTCCTCAAGAGGCAAGCCATTATGAAGTCTCCAAATTTTTATATGTTTAAAATATATTTTTTATACCTTTTTTTAGTTTTTCAAACTCTGTTAAATTTAGATCTTTCTACTGAAATGAAAAGAAAATCCATATTTATCAAAAACATATTCAAAAAATTTTTGAGTTATAGATTGGCCTCCTCTTATTCCTTTTTTCTCAGGCATTCCATCACAAGTTTTTCGGCATAAACAAACTTATTGACAGCTGTATCTGCAACAAAAATTAAGCCTCGATTTTCAAGTACTGTTAATAATTCTGTATTTCCTTCATAGAATTCATCCATTGTAACATCATAGAAAGAAATACCTTCTTCCATTGCATTGTCAATCATTTCAAGACCAAGTTCATACTCGGCTCGGAACCTTATTTCCCAAAGGAACCTTAGCCTTTAAACAGCTTGCTTTGCCATTTATTCATTTTTGTGAAAGATATAATCACTCATCAATCAACATTATCTTTTCTTTTTGTAACAATTCAATCTGAAAAAAAATATAGTAGTCATCTCCACTAAGATTCAATAAGCAAATTTCGTAGGCTGATTTCAGTTAACTATTAAGTATTGGTCATGTTTTTCTTTTGCATCAATTAGTAATCAGAAATATCATATTGCATAAAAATAGATATCTACCAATGGTTTTGGTTAGGTTGAACAATTAACTCTTTTTTAAAATATGCGAGGAAAACATCAACCTGACAATTATTCTTTTTTCCAGGTTCCTGCAATACTGACGAGAAGTTAGAATAGATTGAAGGAGATCTGCTGAAGAAAATGGGAACTTGGCGAAAAATAGCTTAATGATTGGTTGTTAGAATATTTACAACAATAAATCTCATTTCTCTCATATCTTTTCTATATGGAAGGAGAACCAAGTCATTAAGGTAATTAATACATAATGAAACAACCAAAAGAGTTCGTAAGATTCAAAACCTGAATTGCATTCTGTGATAGTTACCAGAGCTCACCCTGCAAGATCGCCTGGGTTTTATCGTTTGTACTTTTGTTTATTTTTTTAATCTTTATCAAATACTCTTCTTCGACAACTTGAGGCTCTTCAAAAATTACATCGACCCCAAGTCTTTTAAGATAATCTTCAAAATCTTTTACAGTTTTTAAGTCTCTTACCCGGATCTTTGCCTCTTCATAGAGCCTCTGGCCATCCTTTACACCCCCAATTGATTCTCTTAGTGGGCTCAGTATGCTTTCCCCTAACCACATACAGCGTTTTTTGAACTCTTCCTCATTTTCTTTCCACTCTACTGTCTGAAAACCTTCTCTGACAATGCGGGAGAGCATATAATCTCTGCCAGTATCATTGTAGAATTTAAAAGCATGCCTGAGATCCGAGCAATTACTCTGGGAAGAAGTATATTTCAATTGAGAAAGAACCATTTCAGGATCTTTTATTACGACACCTTCATGCTCTTTTTCCCCAAGTTCTAGGATGATTTTTTCGATTTCTCTGGGAACATTTTCCAGGAGAATTTCCCCAAAAAATCTTACATGGAAAAAACCATATTTTTCCAGAATTTTCTGCTTTTTGTATATCTTAAGAGGCTTACCACTGTTTTTCTCCCGAATGTCGAATATATAAAACTCTACAGATTCGACGTTATAGATATCTTTTGAGATATAGAGATTATCAGGACCTATCATTTCTCCGTAAAGTACAAGTTCCGGAAAATCTTTAAAAAAATTCAGATTCAATTTCTCTTTCGCTTTTTGGGTTGTATAAGGGCAGATATATCCACTCCGTGTAATTGCAATTATCTCCCCATTTNNATGAAGTGTCTTTTAATAGTAGGATCCAGTACCATAGCTCTCCGGATCTTTGGAAAGCCCATGATTATCTCGAAAGAATTGCCTTTCTCATAAAGAACCGTACCCCTCTCGATATGGGAAATTTCCTTGTCGAAACGGAGCAAAGGCTCGTATTTTCCCCAGTTCCAGGCAAGATAATTTTTCTCAAAAAGGGTATGAACCTTCTCCTTATCAAATCCAAGGCAATCGGCAAGTCGAGCTACAAATTCAGGATCATTTTTCTCATTAACCTCTCTACTCATATCTAATTATCTATATTCAGACCTGAAATAAGTTATCATTCACATATCAATTTGACTATAATTAATAATTATAATTAGCACATAACTAATCAGGACATTTTTTAGAATTGATCAACAACTTACAGATGCAACTAAAAAAAAGAATAAAGCGAAACTAAATAAAAAAAACTAAAAATAAAAAAGGAGTAGATTCCTGAGAAATCTTCTCAGAACCGCATGGATCTCAGGCGTTTGACCCTATCTTCGGTTAGAGGGTGGGTGCTGAAAAGAGACTGGATAATTCCTCCCTTGAGGGGATTAACAATAAACATATGTGCACTACTTTCCTTTGGCTGCACATCTAAGGTTTTTGGCTTGTAATTGGAGTTCCCATATTCTAGCTTTTCCAGAGCATCGGCAAGTACCCAGGGTTTCCGACAAATTTGAGCTCCTTCAGAATCAGCTGCATATTCTCTTGACCTTGAGATTGCTAGCTGGATCAAGGTTGCAGCAAGCGGTGCCAAGAATATCATCGCGATAAAACTTACTATTCCCCCTTTATCATCACTCCTGCCACCAAGGCCACCGAAAATCGCAGCCCACTGCGCCATGCTAGCCATCATCGTTATGATACCCGCAATTGTTGCAGCCACTGAACTGATGAGTGTATCTCTGTTCATTACGTGTGCAAACTCATGTGCCAGCACGCCTTCGATCTCTTCATAAGAGAGTAGGTTAAGAATACCAGTCGTAACGGCTACAGCTGCATTCTTCGGATCCCTGCCTGTTGCAAATGCATTTGGCATCCCAGAATCTACAATATATACTTTGGGTTTTGGCAGTTTCGCTTTAATAGCTAGTCCATCGACGATCCTATGCAGGTTTGGGGACTCTGCAGGGGAGACCTCTCTTGCCCTATACATCTTGAGTACTATCTTATCGCTGTACCAGTAGCTCCCGAAATTGATGATTACTGCAAATAGTAATGCAATGATCATTCCACCCCTACCACCAAAGTAATCTCCTATCAGAACCATGAGACCTGTAAGAGCAACAAGCAAAATTGTAGTTTTTAACATGTTTTTCATGACTTCTCACACAACGTCCTCTCAGGCTAATTGCCTGGGTTTTCAGTCTTTGACTCTTATTCCTAAACTTATTTTAATAAATTAAACAGATTGAGATGGATATTATATTTCCAACCACAAATATATTTTGTTATCTCTCATCATGAAGATTGACACAATTGTACTATTAATTATAGTTCCTTATTTGTCCAAAAATATTTCCAAATTCCATAAAAACGAAAAATCAATTCTCAAAATTTGAAATTTCATCTATGACATAGAACATTTTATATATTTTGTGGCATACCCTATGTTCTAAACTCTTATAACAAGTGATACCTATGTTTAAACATATTTACATTCGGTGTATTTGAGTAACGGTTTTGTTTGAAAACGGACTACTTGTTGAACTCAGAATATAAATCTATACACTGAAAGAAATTAATTATTTGGTTGATTTATTCAATCAAAGTCGAGGTTGCTTACCCCTCTGCAAGCAACTTGATATGTTCACTCCAATGCTCTGGGTATAAAGAAATTATTCAAATTCAAATATTTTCACTTGCTCATATGCTTCTTTTTCGTCCTGGTTTCCCTGATTTTCGATATAGTTTTTAATTACCTCGGGAGTTGCACAATTATTCACAGTTCCAATGTAATTTCCATCACTCCACAGTTCACAACCAAATAACTGTTTTTAATCTCAGATTATTCTTTAAAGATTTTGTTATTTGGATACTTTTTCAATCTGCATAACTCTTGAAGTAGAATATTTTGGTTCACAACAACGAAAAGATGTACATAATTACTATAATTACTTCGCATCAAACTTAAAACAGTACATTTTACCAATTTCAAAGCATACATGTCTCAAATAATTTATTGTGCCACTGTTTAAACTAAATTTTTTATGATAGTTCGTACAAAAAACTATTTGAGATCTTATTTTATATGTACAATGGTTCGCATATAATAGTTCCATTTTTATAGTGCAAATGTAGCTTAAGATATAAATCAGTTAATTAATAACGCTTCTCGAATAAGGTTCCATCCTCAAAGCAAAATTTTGGTATTCGACAGAAATAAAAGAGAATAGGTCGTGATTTTGAGTTATGATCGTGGTCTTGAGTTATTAATCTCTTATAATATGTTATGGATTCTATTATGATTTGGAGGAAGTTAAACTTACTTATGAGATAAGTTTTTCAGACTTTTGTTGCCGTAATATAACTATTCAGCCAACCTAAAATCAGTTAGAAAATATCTATTTTAATTCAATATGATACTTTTGATTACGGACAGATGAACTAAAAAATATAATCTGTAGCCTACAGTTAAAGAAAATAAGCCCACTTAAATTTACTCAATGAATCTTATTAAATATGGCTATTAACATTGTTTTATCCAGGCTGAATAACTACGCTGGAATAAAGATTATCCGAATTTCAGTACTTCAACAACTGGCTCAGATGCTGAGTAAAATTTCATCCATTTAAACAATTTGGCAAAAAGTACATGACTAAAATGATTCCTCAAATACTCTCTCAATCATTTTTATTTCAATAATAAAGTTATTCCATAAATTATTTTAATATATGTATCAAATGAAGATATTTCAGTCTCATAAAATTTCCCTTTCGAATTTCTCCCTTTTGATATCCTGTTTCATCTGTCATATATCTCTTCATTTTTAATAAGACACCTTATAATTTTGGTAATTTTTCTTTTTAGATCAATAATTACCTTTGCGTATCAAAATTAGTTCTTTTTTCGGTTAAAAACTCTTTTAATTTGTTCTTTTTTTTCATGCTTTACTTTATGAAAAAATAACAAATCAGAGAAATGATTTTCAACACAAACTCTCTATTAAACTTGTTAGCGAGAAACAAG
>PMJC01000100.1:0-5744 GCA_003157235.1 Methanosarcina sp. | reverse complement strand
TACTGCAATTAACATCACAAAAATCCGCTCTCATTGATCAAAATCTAATTGGAATCTGATACCCTTGGAATGCGGAGGAGGGACTTGGGGACTTGTTTTCAAAAGAGAAAGGAATGAACCAAGAAGTTACTTAGTCTTCAGCTGATTGGTAGTCCAGGAGTGTCAAAGCATGTTCCAGAAAATCTAACAATTCTTTATATCCAAAAGTCTATATAGTTGTGATTATCAATCTATGTCCATAGGGTTTTGATAAATTATATGGCAAAAAAGATATATCGTTGCTAGTGCCACTGCATGGCCAATCATAAATTAAGAAGATATTCCTTAACTGATATACGAAACAGATAATGTTGTTAACTTATTGAAAAAACATAGACCCCCCCTAAATTATATAAGAAACCGAAACTTTGACTAGAAAGGATCGATTGCAATTTAGGAAATTTTTTTACAAACAATTATCCCCGGTTGTTAAAATGGATTTTGGGGCTATCCTTCTCTTTAAGCATAAAATCGGGTGATTATCAGCACTAGAATTTAATTATCGAACACAAAGAAATCTTATCAGATTTTTATTATTTTAGAAAATAAATCTGAAGAAGTACAAAACCCAGATTACGCGTGATAGCAATGAGCGTAACTTCCCCATTCAGTGTGCAGATTTTGATAGGTTAGTTATGGATGATTTTGAAGGGAATCGGGTAGAAGTTTCCAGCATGTCTGACCTCAGTGATCCCTGTCTGTATACAGATCGCGAATATAGCTGGCTTCAGTTCAATAACAGGGTATTAGAAGAGACTTTCAACAAGCATAATCCACTACTTGAGAGGATCAAATTCCTTTCCATTTTTGGGAGCAACCTCGACGAATTTTTTATGGTCAGGGTTTCAGGAGTTCACAAGAAAATAACAGAAAGAATAAAAGAAAATCTAAACGTTGAGCTCGCTCAACAACAACTTCATATCATCCGGGAAGAACTTATTAGGCAGCTTCCTCTCAATGACAGCTGCTGGAATGAGGTGCTTGAGCCCGCCCTTAGAGAAAATGGTATTAAATGTTTAAACTACTTTGAACTGCCTGAAAAGGATAGAGAATGGCTCAGAGATTACTTTGAAAAAAGCATTTTCCCTTTACTTACCCCTCTAGGCTTCGATTCAGGACACCCTTTTCCACACATCTCGAACCTGAGCATTAACCTGGCAGTACTTATTGATGATCCTGAATATGGAGAGCGTTTTGCGAGGGTCAAAATACCTCCAATGTTCAAGAGGATGATTTTAGTTCCTGAGGATGGTGGGAAAGAAACAACTTCAAGTTTTGAGAATTTTAAAACCGGTCGTTTTGTGTGGATTGAACAACTCATTGCTGCAAATCTTGACATCCTATTTCCTGGGCAGCACATCCTAGGAGCTTATCCATTCAGAATCACACGAGATGCAGACCTCGGATTCGATGAAGATGGGGATAAAGATCTTTTGACTGCTGTAAAGCAGAGGATTGGGATAAACTACTTTGGGCCAGCTGTTAGACTCGAAATTGACTATACAATGCCCCCTAAAGTCTATGATATTCTCCTTAAGAACCTGGGCCTTAATGCTTCTCTCATGTTCAAATCGGCAGCCCCTCTGGGCCTTTCAAGTCTCAATAACCTTACGCAGATCAACCGCCCTGAGCTCAAATACAAGCCCTTCGAATCGAGGAAACATCCTCAATTGATTGATAAGAAAAATATTTTTACGGTCCTTAAAAAGAGAGATGTTCTCCTCTATCACCCCTATGATAGTTTCGAATCGGTAATTGATTTCGTGGAAGAAGCTGCCGATGATCCAGATGTTGTTACAATCAAAATGACATTATACAGGGTAGATGACAACTCCAGGATCATTCAGGCTCTGATGAAAGCTGCAGTCAGAAAAAAACAAGTTGCAGTTCTAGTGGAACTTAAAGCCCGCTTTGACGAGGAGAACAATATAGGTTGGGCAAAAGAACTTGAGCGTAAAGGCGTTCACGTTGCCTATGGTTTCCCTGGGCGTAAGACTCATGCTAAGATGTGCTTAGTAGTCAGGATCGAAAAAGAAGGAATCAAGTATTATGTGCATATGAGTACAGGAAACTATAACGCTGTCACAGGAAAACTCTATACCGACTTTGGCTATCTGACAAGTGACTCATTTATAGGTAAGGATATTTCTGACCTTTTTAATGCTCTTACAGGTTATTCGAAAAAGGATCATTATATCAAGCTCCTTGTTGCCCCTCAGGACCTCAGGCACCAAATTCTTGAGCGCATCAGGCGCGAGATTGACATGCACGAAAAGTATGGAAATGGGCATATGATCCTCAAGATGAATTCTCTAGTGGATGATCAGTGTATCCGGGAACTTTATAGAGCTTCTCGCATCGGAGTAAAGATAGACCTTCTTATCAGAGGAATTTGCTGCCTCAGACCCGGTATATATGGACTCAGTGAACAAATAAGGGTTACTTCAATAGTTGGCCGCTTTCTTGAACACTCCAGAGCATACTATTTCAGGAACGGAGGAAAAGAAGAAATTTTTATGGGAAGTGCTGATCTAATGCCACGTAATCTGGACAACAGAGTAGAAATTCTCTTCCCCATATCAACTGCATACATTCCTATTGTAAGGGATGTCATACTTGGTATTCAACTGAAAGATAACGTAAAAACCCGTTTGTTGCTTCCTAACGGCAGGACTGAAATGATTCACCCAAAGCCTGAAGAAGAAGAACTGGATTCTCAGTTATGGATGCTTGAGAATAGTAAAAGCTGGGATCTGATTCCTCAGAAAGACTGAAAAAAATATCTCCTGTTATCTATTTTTGCTTAGTTATAATCCCACAGTAAAAATTTACACTTCAAAAACTTCGAAAAACGTATTTATTTCAAGTGCATAAAATCTCCATTAATCATAAACGCAAAGTTGAACGAAGGAAAGCATGGGAAAAAGGAAAATTTGATCCTTTACGTCCTTTCACTTGTATATTTTTGAGAATTATAATCAATTCGTGAGTTTACTATAAATGAAAAATTTTTAGTCAATTTCGGAAATATTTACAAATATAAACAACAATAACCGTAGTCAATACCTTGAAAATTGCAGTTAATTGTTGAGTTAACGATAGTTTCCCTTCCTTTTTATTACTTTTTTTCTATTCCTGGTTCCTTTTTACTTATCATACAGGCATTTTTATTTCAGTCGAATACCCCAAATCTTGCTGCGAAGATGGAAACTTCCCGAGACCCTTTATTAACTAACTGATTTATATCTTAAGCTACCTTTGTAATATAAAATAGAATTACAGCATGTAAACCATTGTGCATATAAAATAAGATATCAAATAGTTTTTTGTACGAACTATCATAAAAAATTTAGTTTAGACAGTGGCATAATAAATTATTTGAGATATGTATACTTTGAAATTGGTAAAAGATGCTTTTTTAAGTTTGATTTAATCGGTAATAATGATCATGCACATCTTTTCGTTGAATACTGAACCAAAATATTTTATTTCAAGATTCATGCAGATTAGAAAAAGTATCAAATAAAAAAATCTTTAAAGAATACTATGTGATTTAAAAAAAGTTATTAGACGATGAACTGTGAAGTGATGTAGGTTACATAGAAACTGTGAATAATTGTGCAACTTCCGATTTCTTTAAAAATTATATTGAAAACCAAAAGAAAAAAATCATGAAGCAAGTGAAAATATTTGATTTTGAATTATTCCTTTACATCCAGAGCAGGGGAATGAACATCTAATATTTCTTGCAGCTGTGTACACAACCGAAATTTAGATTTTTTCCGATCTCAACCTTTCTCTTATTAAAACCTCAGATGAGCAGAGTTTTTTGAACTTACAATTTTACATAAATAGAAAGTAAAAACCAGGAGAAAATAAATCTAAAATAGAGTAAAAGTCTGAAAGAATATTATGAAACTGATTTTAGAGTCTCTTGACCCCTTCAATGAAAACAAAAAACAGTACATTCAGGTGCTAGTCAATGGAACCTAATACAAATTCTGAAGGCCGGGTTGTTGCATTTATAGATATCGGGACTAACTCTATCAGACTCCTCCTGGTCCGGATTAATCCAAATGGGTCCTACCAGTCCCTGACCAAGCAGAAGGAGACCGTCCGGCTTGGTGACAAGGAATTCATAGATAAAATTCTGCAACCTAAGGCGATGGAACGCTCAGTTATTGTCTGCAAAAAATTAATGGAACTTTCAAGGGCTTACAGGACAGAAGAAGTTGTAGCAGTAGCTACATCGGCGACTCGGGATGCAAGCAATAAGGTTCAATTTCTCGAACTGTTGAAAAAGGAGGCAAACCTTGAGGTCTGCACGATTTCAGGAACTGAAGAAGCCCGTCTGATCTACTTAGGGGTTGCAAGCGGGCTCCGGCTCGGAGATTCAAAAGCCCTCTTCATTGACATCGGAGGTGGGAGTACTGAAGTGTCTATCGGGGACCAAAGGCAGTATTATTTCCTTGACTCCCTTAACCTTGGGGCTGTTCGTCTGACAAATATGTTCATCCCGGATGAGACGGGTCCTATTTCAGAAGAACAGTATGAACAAATTAAGCTTTATGTCCGAAGCAAGACTGTAAATGCAATAAAAGAGCTTTCCAAATACAGAATATGCTACGCTGTTGGAAGTTCAGGAACCATAGAAAATCTTGCCAGAATCGCTTTTGTTTACCTTCACAAGACAACCTATGAAAACTATGAGAAGCTAGAATATGAAGACTTGAAGAAGATTGTTAAAGATATGTGCTCCTTATCCCTTGAAGAAAGACGCAACTTTCCTGGAATCAATTCACAGAGAGCAGATATTATAATCTCAGGAGCTGCGATTATCGAGACTTTGATGAGAGAGCTGGGACTTTCCAAGATAATGGTCAGTAAACTCGGATTAAGAGAAGGCCTACTCGTAGATTACATCTCAAAAAGCGAATTTTCCTACATGATTACTCACATGTCTGTACGAAAGCGCAGTATTATGCAGCTTGGACTCGCCTGCAACTTTGATGAAGAACATGCCCATATTGTCACTAACCTGGCCCTTGAACTATATGACAGTATTCAAACGCTAGGAATATATGAATTTAGGGATGGAGAAAGGGAGCTTCTTGAGTATGGTTCAACTCTGCACGATATCGGGACATTTATCTCATATGACACCCATCAGGCCCATGCTTATCACCTAATAAAGGAGAGCAATCTTCCAGGTTTTCAGCCTGAAGAAATCGAAATAATTGCAAATCTTGCTTATTTTCACAGGAAAAACATTCCNNATTCGAATCCTGAGTGCCCTTCTCCGCATAGCAGAAAGTCTTGACCGTTCCCATACAGGTATTATCTCTAATGTTCGATTTTACATTGCCTCTACTGACAGCCTTGTGCTTGAAATACATGCCAAGAGAGAGTGCCAGCTCGAGATATGGGAAGTAGAGAAGCATAAAAAGTATTTCAAGAAAGTTTTTGGATACAGCATCCAATCCAAAGTTATTATATAACAGGATGCTTAGGCGCAGTTAATTACTGAAGGAAGTACATGACTTGTGAAATTTAAAAGTTTAGATAGACCAAAAAATTAAAAAATTTGTAATTTAAGAGGGTTTCGATAAATCCCTAAATTTCTGTATATACTTATAAATATGAATATATGACTCATGAAAATAAGAAAGTTATCTAAATTTTCAGGATATGTGGCTATTGCAGGA
>PMJC01000431.1 GCA_003157235.1 Methanosarcina sp. | reverse complement strand
TGTAAAAAAAGCCTTGGAACTAGAGACTGTTGATGTAAAGATAATTCCCACTTATAAGATCTTCGTAGAAAAAATAGTGATTTTAAAATGCAGGAGCTCTTTAGGATACGGAAAAAACTTACCTGGCCACCGCATATACCACTGTTGTGAGTTTTGGGAGATACTCTAAGAGTACAGGTATTAGTTACTTGTCAAATTCAGATCTCCTGCAATTACTCAATTAAATTTAATCGAGAAAGAAATCTAGCAGTTCTTGCTCGGTTAATAGATATATATACTCAAAAATATACTCGGGGAAAAAAAATCTCAAAATAGTTTAGCGAGACTATGTATAATTTCTACTTCAAAATTCCATAATTATTGAATTTTCTAAAAAGCTTTTTCTTGTGAACTATTGAACAAATTATAAACTAATCAAAATAGTCATTCGGAACTACAACAAACAGGAACTACTGAGGAGATACGAGATTATTTATATCAGGCTGGCATTTAGCAGGCAAAAAAGTTATCCCATTTTTTAATTCAATGCAAATTCATTCAGATACATAATTTATCAATACTTTGTATATATCTTAAATATCACATATTCTACACATATTACATATTTGAGAGGTAAAATATGTTTCAGATAGGAGAAGCATTAATGGGGCAGGGCTCAGAACTTGCCCATGTTGATTTAATGATAGGAGATAAAGTTGGTCCTGTGGGACAGGCTTTTGCAAACGGCCTGACTCAACTTTCGGCTGGACACACACCACTTCTATCCGTCATCAGGCCAAACCTACCATCCAAACCTTCCACCCTTATAATTCCAAAGGTTACGGTAAAGAATATGGAGCAGGCAGCAAAGATTTTCGGACCTGCCCAGTCAGCAGTTGCAAAAGCAGTAGCAGATTCTGTCGAAGAAGGCGTAATCTTGAAGGAACAAGTTGAAAATATTGTTATTGTAGCAAGCGTCTTCATTCACCCAGAAGCTAAGGACTATAACAAAATTTACAGATACAACTACGGAGCCACAAAACTCGCAATTAAACGTGCTATGGAAAGCTTCCCGGATATTGACAGAGTTCTCGAAGAGAGCAATAAGTCCACTCATGCAATTATGGGATTCAAAGTCACTAGGCTCTGGGATCCGCCCTATTTACAGATTGCTTTTGACAACCCCAATTTGGAAACTGCACTTTCTGCCATCTCCCAGATTCCGAACAGCGACCATGTGATCATTGAAGCTGGCACGCCTCTTATCAAACGCTATGGGGTAGATATCATCTCAAAGATTAGGCAGGTAAGACCCGATGCCTTCATAGTCGCTGACTTAAAGACCCTTGATACTGGAAATCTTGAAGCACGGATGGTTGCAGATGCCGCAGGTGATGCCATTGTAGTCTCTGCTCTTGCTCCGATCAACACTATTGATAAACTCATCGAGGAAGCCCATAAAACAGGTATTTATGCAGTCATGGATACTCTCAACGAGCATGATCCAATTTCAGTCTTAAATAATCTTAAGATTATGCCGGATGTCATTGAACTCCATCGTGGAATTGACATCGAAAGTACTGAACATGCCTGGGGAGATATTGCCGAGATCAAAAAGGTTGCTCCAAAAGCTTTAATTGCCGTTGCAGGTGGAGTTCGTCTCGACAAGGTACCTGTGGCTCTAAACCAGGGGGTTGACATTCTTGTCGTCGGGCGTGCGATCACCAATGCAAAAGATGTTAGAGAAGTCGCAGAGCAGTTTATCAACAGTCTTAATAAACCTGAAATTGACCAGTTCAGAATTATGACGGATTTTTGAGCAGATTTTAAAATTTCGGAAAAAGATCCTGTAAAAAACTGCTAAAAAAGTAAAATATAACATAATCATATGGTAGAAAAATATAAGAGAAAGCGTTAAAATTCTCGCTTTCTTTTTCATTTTCTATTCGTTTTTCGGGAGGAGATTTCTTGGGTTTACCATTCATTTTACTGAATTTCAAGACTTATATGCAGGGTACAGGTCAGAATGCATTGAAAATTGCAAAAGCCTGTAAAGTAGTATCTGAAGAATCAGGTATCAAGATCGCAGTGGCTCCCCAGCTTCCAGACATTTACAGAGTAGCCTCGGAAGTTGAACTTCAGGTCTTTTCTCAACACATGGACGGAATAGGAGAAGGAAGTTTTACTGGGCATATTTTCGGAGGATGTATAAAAGAAGCAGGAGCCTTCGGAACTCTGATAAATCATTCTGAAAGGCGTCTGACTCTTGCAGATATTGAAGCTTCCATGAGGGCAGCAAGAAACTTCGGACTAAGAACAGTTATCTGTACTAATAATATCCCTACCACAGTAGCAGCCGCAACCCTTGGTCCCGATTATGTTGCAATCGAGCCTCCTGAGCTAATAGGTAGCGGAATCTCAGTCTCAAAGGTCGATCCTGAAGTCGTTAGTGGCTCGGTTGAAGCAGTTGCAAAAATCAATAATGAAGTAAAAGTACTTTGTGGAGCCGGGATCTCAAAAGGTGACGATCTCAGGGCAGCTCTTGATCTTGGATCTGAAGGTGTGCTCCTGGCATCAGGAATCGTTAAAGCAAAAGATCCAAAAACCGCACTTGAAGATCTGATCAGTCTAGTTTAAGTTTCACTTCCTACATTTTATTTAAAAAATTCTGGATACTAAGGAATACACCGACCTATTTGAAAAGAATTCAGCTTTTCAGCCACTTTTTTCTTAATCTCTCGCAATTATTTCGCTACATAATCCCAATCTATTGATGTTGTTTTTAAGTTATCACAAATATGTATTGTAAATCCATTGAAAATCAAGAAACATAATCCATCGCCAACTATTAAAGAAAATTAGCTCAAAAAACTTACCCACG